>JANQHV010000452.1 GCA_028282505.1 SAR324 cluster bacterium
TTTTTGTTAAATATTCCCGATATTCGCCTCAAATTTCCCAAAAAGTCGCTCGTTTTGACAAATTTTCGTAACGGTAAATAGTTTTAACACAGCTTCTAAAGATCAATTTTTTGCAATGAACCATTTTTTCCAGACAGGTTCTTAGCATTATCCAACGCAAAAGTATAGTTTTTGCCGTCCAAGATTAATTTTTATAGTGGCATTTCTCTTTCCCATGACTTTGCGGCGACACTACATTTGATTCGATTGAGTTTGAAATCGATGGTGCAAATATAGCATTTGGAGTTATTATGAGGAGACTTGCGAGCGAGACCAAGCTTTTAAGGAGGTATAAAGGAGGTATAAATTGACGGAATGAATCGACGGAATAAATCTCTGAATTGTCACTCTTTGGCCACGAAATAATACGGAGAAACACTAGTAATTCAACAATGGCGACATATAAAATTAAGAGTTAGATACATTTTCTCTCCTTTTAAATAATTGAAATTATATGATAAAAAATCTCCCCGGAAAAATAGGTAGTCCTTCCCCATATACAAAGATTTTTAATTTTGTTATGGAGTTGATGAAAGTTAGAGCAACGAGTGTGCTCTATCATTTTCTTTTACCATGAAACCACAAAATAAAATCATTAAACGGGGAGGCGACTATGGCTATCGAGATAAATAATAAAAAACCGAATATCATGCTAATCATAACAGATCAGCAACGTGCAATCCGTGATTTTCCCGAAGAATGGGTAGAGCAAAATCTTAAATCTCTCATGCGTTTGCAAAAAAATGGGATGACTTATCGATACAATTATATCAATACTGCTCCTTGTTGGGCCAACCGAGGGGTTCTCATGTCAGGCACTTACCCTCTCATTAATCAAGTATTGGAGGTGGGAAATACCTTGTCATCTCATTTTGCCACTTTCTCTAAAATTTTAAAAAAAGCAGGCTATCGAACAGTGTATAAGGGAAAATGGCACTTAAATGGAGAGTTTGATGATTTTTCGATAACCTGGAAATCCAATCCCAATGCGAAGACTACTGTGATTCAAGAAGATGAAGAGATGGCGAATATGTATGGGTTCGAAGGTTGGACATCCCCTGATGCAGGGACAGCATTAGTGACCAGGTATAATAGAAAAGGTATTGAGACTTTAGGTGGAGGAGTTGGAAAAAATGATTTGAGAGTGATCACAGGAGAAGGGTTGATAGCTCCTGATGAACAAGAAAGTGTATTGGATTTTATTAAAAACAATGCACAGACGGACGAACCTTATTGTCTTGTCATTTCGTTGGTCAATCCACATGACATTTCGGTGTACCCAGGCAAGTTGGAAGATGTTGGTTATAGTTTGGAGGATATTGAAGATTATAAGGACTTTAGTCTGCCGAAATCTTTTTATGAGGACGATTTGAGCACAAAACCTGACGCTCAGCTCAACTTCCTAAAAGGGTTTGATCCACCGCAGATGGATGAAGAGACTGCTCTCAACTATCTCAAATTTTATGCTTACTTACATACCCTGCCTGATCGTTTAATTGAAATGGTGTTAGATACTATGACGCCTGAACAGTTGAATGATACCATTATCATTCGAACTACCGATCATGGAGAAATGGGAGCTGCCCACGGGGGACTTCGAGAGAAAATGAATACTTTTTATCAGGAAACTATTCATATTCCACTCATTATCAGTAATCCATATCTCTTTCCTGAAGCACAAACTTGTGATGCTCTGGTTGGGCAAATTGATCTACTGCCTACTATTGCGGAAATAGTGGGGCTGGATGCTCAAGAGGTCAAAGAAGAGTTTTTCTTGCGTGGTAATAGTTTTGCCCAAACCCTTATCAATCCTGATGCCCATGTGAATGACACGATATTGTTCATGTTTTATTCAGGAGATAATTTTCCCGATGTTCAGCCTTCAGGAGCCGCTAATGTTATATGTGGCCTCGTTAATAAAAAATGGAAGTATGGCGTTTATTTCGCTCCGGAAGGGGGATTGCCTACTGATGGGAATTTGCCTCCATTCCCTCCTCCCAATTGGTATCCTGTCGTCATATTAGACTCAGTACAGTATGAGCTGTACGATCTGGAAAATGATCCAAATGAGCTTGAAAATTTACTTTATGGGGAAAACATTCCAGAAAACATACTAGTCATTCAGAAAGACCTTCACCATCAACTAACTCAGGAGATGACAAAAAACAACTCTATGCCAATTCGTTGGAGAGATATTGTGATTTGATATTGTTGTTCAGAATTTTTGTGAAGTTTAATGATTGACCTTATAAACTTTCATCATTCGTTCTTTGCCTTTTAATTGAAAATTGCCAAGTTGACTGAAATGAAAGTGATCTTTGGCCATATCATAAGTATTCTCTCCTAAGAGGATGTGGGTGCCATATTGCTTGTTCAATTGTTCCAAGCGGGCAGCCACATTGACTTCGTCACCAATGACCGTGTATTCCAGCCGGTCAGCAGAGCCAATGTTTCCTGCCACGACAACCCCTGTATTGATGCCCACCCGGGTTGTCAATTGACGGTTTTTTCCAAATGTCCGAGCTGTGGTGATTTTTTCGATGGCTAAGGCTGCATTGATGGCATTGATCGCATGATCCGGGTCATCCAGCGGGACGTTGAACATGGCAAAAATCGCATCTCCAATGAATTTATTCACAACCCCTTGATGTTTCTGGATAATACCGACCAGGACTGAAAAGTACTCATTGAGCATGATGACCACTTCTTTTGGCGTCAATTCTTCAGAAATGGTTGTATAATTTTCAATATCGGTGACTAAAATCGTACATAAACGCACTTCACCCTCTAAATTTATTTTCTTGTCGAGAATGACGGTGGCCACGTCTTTGGTGACGTATTTGCCAAAGGTGTCTCTGATCAATTCTCGTTCTTTCAATCCTTTCACCATTTCATTAAATTCATTCGTTAACACACCAATTTCATCCTCGGTAATGACAGGTGCCTGGGTGGTATAATCCCCTTCACGGACTTTATTGATTTCCTTGAGAAGGGAATAAATGGGTTTGGTGAAAGAGCGGGTAATCAGTACTATGGCAAAAATCATCCCCACTAAAACCACAAACCGGTCGATTAATAAGGTTTCTAAAGGATCAAAGACCATGAACTGGGCATATTGCTCTTCTGCTTTGGAAAAGATTCCTAAATCCAATATAACCAGCAGAGACGGAAAAAAACCAAGAATGGTAAAAACAAATAATAAGGTCAGTCCTACTCGCTTTTTACCGACTGGATAGAGGATCTGGAGTTGTAAAAATGCTGCTGCTTTGAGGTCCAGGTTGAAATCATTGATTAAAAAGTAGGTGATGAAGGCAGGAAAGATGGCTTGAAAAAATAAGAGTGATGGAACGAAGGAAAACCAGATCATCAGTGGGACTTTATCGGGAGAAAAGCCATGACCTTCCATATCGGTTGGGAATAAAAAAAAGACCAAAAGCGTCATAGCGACGTATAAGGTGCCCAGAGAAAATATCCAGCCTGATGAATACCAGGGCAGGCGGTTAATCCGTTCTTTAGCCTGTTGAGTGTTTTCACGCTGAATAAATACATGGTCAATGGGTTTATAAAGAAAGTAGGCCCCTAAGAAATTGATCAGACCAAACAAGAGAAAATGAACTAAAGTCGTGATGAATAAGATCTCTAATGATTCGTGTACAATGAAGTAAACGCTGTCGAATGCGACAATCAGTGGAAACAGACTCAACATGGAAAGATAATATCGTTTTTTCATGGGGATCGATGATTAAGTTCAGAGTGAAAAATTGCTTTCTTCAGTTCAAATAAAGGAGTTTAGCGTTTTGCATACTTCCTTATAATCTTTAAATGGCACAAATATCAATGAATTCTTGGACAGTTGATTTTGTTCTCTCTCTAGACTGATTCTTCCAAGGGGGGAAATGCGTGAGAAGGCAGTTATTTGAAAGGGTTTGCTTGGATTAGAAATTTGTGGACAAGTAGACTCTATGAGAAAAAAAATCCCTTTTTCTGGAACCAAAAATTATGCCACATTTCTCATTTTTCACAACTTTGCCAGTATTTTCACAACTTTAGCCGCATAAAGCCTGTCAATTTTGGAGTGTTTTTTATAAAGCTGTTTGTAAGGAGGAGAATGGCTGTATGCGTGGTGTTCTTCCTATAGAACATCTTCCCCCTTCCCATAGATAATTTTTCTTGATTTTGATTAAGAATATTCAGGTGTGACAACACCGAAATCTTAAATAACCACTTTGTTGAACCTCGACTCTAAAGGAAGCAATATGCAAAAAATAACAAGACGGAAAAAAATGTGGACTGCCTTGCCGAAACTAGCCTTGATTGCATTGATTTTCATTGTGATTGGTTGTGGAGGTAGTGGAGGCGGAGGTGGTGGGGGAAGTTCCTCTGATGGTGATGATGGTGAAATCTGTACTCGTTTTGCCAACGACAAGATAGTTTATTATTATCCTTTAACAGAAAAAACGAATGTTGCAACCTATGTTGTTGGTGAACGTGACAGTGATGGAAGATGGAAGACGGGTTACAGTGAATTTGATGAAGGGAATGATGGCACAATAGATGAGAATAAAAAGTATACATATCTTACTCGTGATGACAATGGACGCCTCTTAACATATCAAGTTGACCACGATAGTGATAATGATGGGGACACAGATGAAGCCAGTTTATACACTTATACGCGTGACAGCAATGGAGATCGTTTATACAGATTTATGGAAAGAGATACAAATGGTGATGGAATCACGGATAAAACTTCTCTCATCACTTATATAGAGGATAGTGCAGGGAATAGTTTCACGGCATTGAGTCAGTATGATGATGACAATGATGAAACAGTGGACCGTTTTTATGCTTACATTTATTCTTATGACAGCGATGGTGTTTTTTCATCAAGCCTGAGAGCATATGATGCTGATAATGATGGAACCACAGATGAAATTTATAAATACACTTATACTTTCACTTACAACAGCAATGGTTCCCTGTCCGAATTTAAAGAAGAACGTGACCCTGATAACAATGGAACCGTTGATCGTATTTTAACTGATACCAATTATTATGAATCGTATGATTGTAATTCTTCTTCCCGGCTAACATTTCATAGACGGTCTGTTTTTTCTGATATTGATCCTGAAATAGAGTAGGGATGTTGGTTGATGTGAGAAAGATCGTTTTCGTGATAGTGGAGTAACTGGTTTGGAGTATTTGGGGGAAAGTATGCTGATATCGTATTCGAGTGCTAAAAGGTTTAAAAAACGGATTGGGTATCCGTTTTGGGTTTTCTTGATATGTGTGATATGCATCGGTTGGATTTCTGGATGTGCTGAACGTGTTGCAGAGGCGGTGCTGGAGGTGAAGCCAAAAACTCCGGTAATAGGAGAAGAATTTCAAGTGATTGCTGCTGACTCAGAATATGATGAAATCGATTGGTTTTCAAATGACGCTCCCATTGGCCAGTGTAAGGATGAAGAGGTTTGCTTGCAAACGATGAAAGAGCCTGGCAGGTATCGTTTTACAATAAAGGTCAAGGTCTTGCGACAATCGGGACTGATGAGCCTGGTGACGTTTGAGTCAATCGATAAAAAATCGCTTGAGGTCGAAGTAGTTTCTTCTGAATCAGTTTCTGAAGAGCCTTCCTGGTCTTGCGATTCTCCTGCAAGAGATGTTGGAGGTCTTTCATTTGCTTATGATGAAACGACCAATGAATGTTTCATCATGGAAAGATTTGATCGACGTGCCTGTCGTGCGCCTGATTATGCTGATTGTGTGACAGGTGATGAAGCAGAATCTATCTGTACCAGTGGTTGGCGTCTACCAAGTCTGGGCGATTGGCTACTCATGTCTTTTTTTGGACCTTATCCGATAGTTCAGAGTAACTTTTGCTTTCGTCAGGATGGGGAGTGTACTGATTCGAATAACCAGTATCCTTTTTATTATGCGACCAATCTAGGAATTCAAGGCGTTAATCGTGTGGTGGGGAGTTGGATTTTTTTTGGAAATGTATCCCTTCCTTCTTTTGGCAGCATTGATGTCTATAATCCCTCTACTGCCAGTATACCAGTGTCATCCACTATGTCAGTTCGCTGTATTACAAACCGTGATGCTGTATTTGAGTAACGTTATCCTCTGAATGGCCACTTTTTTTCACTCTTGTCATTTCGACTGCATCGATTTGCCGAGATGCGGGAGAGTTCTAAATTTGCCCATACTTTTAATCAGAGAGGAGTGTAATTCTATGTCAATCAGAGCTGTAAAGAATATTCAATGTTGTTTATGGATTATTTTATTTTCTTTACTGATGAGCTGTAATCGCAACGAGGACAGTAACGATGTGATTGTTGAGAACACAACTCTCTCAATACAGGGCATTGTTTTTGATGGGTTCGTGATAGGTGCTACTGTTACTACTTATAATACTGAGGGAAACCTGATAGACAGTACTGTGACAAACGAAGCAGGGGAATATGAATTTCAGGATTTATTGGAGATACCAAGGTTCCTGAATACTGAAGGAGGAACAGATTCAGGAGCAGATATCACATCACCCAAGGATGATTCTCAGTTCATGGATAACTTATTTGCTGTCTATAGTGGAACGACGACTCATATTACCCCATTAACAACACTACAGTATTTCTCCACGATTGAGCTTGGCTTGGGAAATGGATTCACCGGAGAAGATTTTGAGGATATTGCAGTTGTGGTGAATGTCATCAGGATTTTGCGGGCTTTGGGATTAACGTCCGAACAGGCATATCGTTCGGTAGCCTTAAGTTTGGAATCTTCATCGATTTCCAGAGCACAGCGGCTATCGGATAAATTTGAATTTTTAGATACCGCAGTGGAGACTGTGACAGAGGGCACATTTGCTTTGAGTGTGTCCATGAACGAGGTTATTGATACAACCGTTGAGATGGTTGCTCAAGTTTTTGAAGAGGCAAAAAAACAAGAAAGTGAACCGACGACTGAACAATTACAGGCTATGCAGGTGATCAATGGAGTGGTTGCGAGGCAGATCGAACTTTCTGCAGATTCGACTCCTGATGTTTCGGGATTAACCAGTTTAGAAAGTGTGAAGACTCTTGCCGATTTTATCATTGATGATCCTGAAGAAACGGAAGTAGACACTTTGGTCGATGTGTTAGGAGAAAGAATAGAAGATGGTACTTTGGAACCAGATGTTGCATTAGAATCCAATCTATTGACTGTAATTATTGCACAGAATACCACCACAACTGCGCCCACTACGACCTCATTATCAACCACGACAATCGCTGAAACAACGGTAGTGACTACCACTGCTCCAACGACAACACTGTATTGTCAAGACATTTTAGGAAGTCATTACTCTTTGGATAATCAGTGTTTTCAAGCAAGAGAGATTGTAGGTCAGCGTTGTGCCTTAGAACCCTTTTCTTGTCTCACTGCTCTACAAAAACTATTGGATACGGAGGGGAATTGTTGGTTATTCGGTGGATGTATTCCGGAAGGATGGACTTATCCGGAAACCGGTTCAACTTGTGCAGAGGCTATTGATTCTTATTGCGAATAAATCTTCTAACCAGGGTCTTTTGCTCATCATCTAACTGGTAAAATAATCTTATTCGATAATGAGCTGCTCATAGGAAATTTGGTAAGGAATGAAGATTTCCGGTTGCTGGGAATTGGGTAGCGCTGTGATCAGGTGGATTGCTAAAAAATCATTGTGGAAGGTAAGAGTCACTTGAAGGCCCTCTGTTTGCAACTCCAGTGTCGCCTCAACTAAGGTACTGCTGCACAAATCCAATTCGTAGACATCGGCCACTTTTCCATAAATTTTCAGGCGTGAGCCATCTTCCTGGAGAGAGATAACTTTTCCTCCATGACTTTGAAAAAACAGAATAGCGGATTCTTTATTCCAACTCATAGACTTCTCTGATCGAGAGTAAGATTTCAATTAAATGTTTATGGTATTGCGGTCTAAGGTGCTTGAATCACTTGATAAATGTGTTTCTCTACTTTATTTTTAAGGTAAAGTACAAGTTTTCAGATTCACATGTGGGATATTTTCCCATATCAATCAAGTGATATCGCTATGCCGATTTATCAATTGTTAAAAGATGTATTTCTCTTTCCCCCTCAAAGCCATGCTGAACCAGAAGGTTTATTAGCGGTTGGAGGGGATTTGTCTACAGAACGTTTACTGTGTGCCTACCAGCAGGGTATTTTTCCGTGGTATGAAGAAGGGCAGCCTATTTTATGGTGGACCCCCGATCCTCGTATGATTTTGGAGCCCCATCGGCTCAAAGTTTCCAGAAGTTTGCGCAAGTCTCTGAAAAAAAAGATCTTTCAGATTAGAACGGATACTGCCTTTGCTCGTGTGATTCGTGCCTGTGCCCACGTGCGTGTGCGTGATGACAAAGGCACCTGGATCACTCCTGAAATGGAAGAAGCCTATATTCGGCTCCATGAATTGGGCTATGCCCATTCAGTGGAAAGTTGGTATGAAGATGATTTAGTAGGAGGATTGTACGGCATTTTTATGGGGAAATGTTTTTTTGGAGAATCCATGTTTACCGAAAAAACCGATGCTTCCAAAATCGCTTTTGTTGTCTTGGTAGAACAAATGAAGCACTGGGGAGTCGAACTGATCGACTGCCAGGTATCTTCCACGCATTTAAAAAGCTTAGGAGCCCATGAAATCCCACGGAAAGAATTTTTGCAGCGCCTCGATCTTGCGATGCAGTACCCCACCAAACCACAAAAATGGACAGAGGAGGTTTTTGACTCATCCCAGTTCCAGATCTAATGCAATTTTGGTAACTTCATAAAAATGAGAAACCAGATGAATGGTGAGTCCTTTTTTCAGATAAGCAGGCAACTCCTCATAATCTTTTTCGTTTTCTTTGGGAAAAATTAAGGTTTTGATTCCTGCCAGTTTTGCACCAATGGTTTTTTCTTTAATGCCTCCGACGGGCAAAACATATCCAGTCAATGTCAATTCACCGGTCATGGCCAGATCAACAGGGGTGGGTTGATCCAGAGCCAGGGAGAGCAAACTGACTGCCATGGCAATTCCTGCAGAAGGCCCATCTTTGGGAGTTGCTCCAGCAGGAACATGGAGATGCACCGCATTTTTTTTGAGAAAATTATCCCGTTTATTGATTTGTTTCAAAACAGACTGGATATAGGTATGTGCGATGCTGGAAGATTCTTGCATCACACTTCCCAGTTGTCCTGTCAACTTCAATGCTTTTTTATGGTTGAGCAGGATGCTGGATTCGATGTAAAGTACAGATCCTCCAAGTGGAGTCCAGGCCAATCCTCGAACCACACCTGGAATGGGTTGCTTGTGGTAGGCTTCTTCAGTAAAAATGGGTTTACCCAGATAAGATTCCACATTGTTGGCTTTGATGACGACTTCTTTTTTGTGGCCACGTGCATGGCGTGTGGCAACTGCACGTAAAATAGCGTTCAATTTTTTTTCCAAATTGCGTACTCCCGCTTCTTTGGCGTATTCAAGAATCACTTTTTTGATGGCATCCTTCTCAAAAGAAACGTTCTCTAGAGTCAGACCACAGCCTGGAATTAACTTCGGCAACAAATGCTGTTGCGCAATTTTTTCTTTCTCTTCGAGGATGTATCCCGACAAACGGATGATTTCCATTCTATCCAAAAGAGCAGGATGGATGGGGTCCAAAATATTGGCAGTTGCAATAAAAAGTATATTGGAAAGGTCAAAACGCACATCCAGGTAATGATCCAGGAATTCCTGGTTTTGCTCAGGATCGAGCACCTCCAGTAGTATGGAATACGGATCTCCCCGATAGCTGTTACCCACTTTATCCAACTCATCCAACATGATCACAGGATTGGATGTTTTGACATCACGTAGTGCATGAACCAGACGGCCTGGTAAGGAGCCCACGTAGGTGCGTCGATGACCTTTTAACTCTGATTCATCATGCATACCCCCCAGTGAAAAACGATAGAAT
>JANQHV010000505.1 GCA_028282505.1 SAR324 cluster bacterium
AAACCGTTTTGATGAAAAAAATTTTGCAAAAATGGAAAAAGATCTACAAAATATGATTAAATACAATTATTGGTTATTTGAATAGCCACAGAGGCACAGAGGCACAGAGGATATAAGAAATAATGTACTATGGAGGAATTGAATCATCTTACAGAATCCATCATAGGATGTGCCATAGAAGTACATAAAAACCTTGGACCAGGTCTATTGGAATCTCTTTATGAGAAAGCACTTTGTTATGAATTTGAATTGAAAGGATTAGAATACAAAGATCAACTCATCATTCCTATTCTCTACAAAGGAAAATCTTTAGGAGAGCACAGACTGGATCTATTAGTAGAAAATCAAATTATCGTTGAAATAAAAGCGGTTGATAGAATGGATGAAGTATTCCAAGCACAAATACTATCCTATCTGCGACTGACAAATAAGCCATTGGGACTGTTAATAAATTTTAATGTTCCCGTTTTGTACAGAGGAATCAAAAGAATCATTTTGAAATAAATTCTCTGTGACTCCGTGCCTCTGTGGCAAAACAACAACAATTTTTGAAAGCAAAGAAAGGAAACATCTTGGCAAAACGTGACTATTACGAGGTGTTGGGAGTATCCAAAAATGCCTCTCCCGAAGAGATCAAAAAAGCTTATCGAAACATTGCCTTAAAAAACCATCCGGATCGTAATCCAGGCAACAAAAGAGCGGAAGAAGTCTTCAAAGAAGCGTCCCAGGCCTATGAGGTACTGGGTGATCCGGAAAAACGGAAAAAATATGATCAGTTCGGGCATGCGGCAGAAGGCATCCATGATGGAGATTTTGATCAATGGTTCCAGGGTTTCCGTCAGCAAGGAGGCAACTTTGGGCCTGGTAGTTTTGGTGGGGGCTTTGGAACTGGAAATTTTGGTGGGGGTTTTGCTGACATTTTTGGGGATATTTTTGGAGAACTCTTTGGTCAAGATCCCACAGGCCCTCAAGGTTTTCAGGTACCACCACAAAAAGGAAGTGATGTGGAATACAGCACAGAAATTCCTTTTGAAAGAGCGGCGTTTGGTGGAGATTTGGAAGTCCGCATCCAGAGAAAACAATTACGAGTGAAAATTCCTGCGGGCGTGGACACGGGCTCTCGTATCAAGTTGGCAGGCAAAGGCCACCCTGGCAATCGAGGGGGCTCGCCAGGAGATCTCTACCTGGTGCTGAAAGTCCAGCCTCATTCTTTGTTTACCAGAGAAGGCAACAATTTGAACTATGAAGTGCCCATCAGCTTCAGCCAGGCCGCCTTAGGAACTGAGGTCGAAGTTCCCACCTTGAACGACAAAGTCCGTTTGAAAATTCCAGCCGGTACCCAGAGTCATTCCATTTTACGCCTGCGCGGCAAAGGCATCTACAATTCTCAGAAAGGGACAACCGGTGATTTGCATGTTCGGGTGGTTGTCAAAACCCCGGTTAAACTCACATCGGCCCAACGTCGATTGTTTGAAGACCTGGAAAAGTCTTCTTCCTAAAACCCAACGATATTGCTAAATTTTCCCTCACTCTGGTCTTTTTCGCAGGGAGAAGGAATATTCATTTAATGATAATTATCTCTAAAAAAGAGATAAAATAATATTGTTTTATCTCTTTTTTTAAGATAAATAATCGGTTATGAAAACTGTACTGACACACATTATCGATGATTTTTATGAGAGGAAGCTGCCGACATTAGTGAAGCGGGACAAGCAATTTCCCCGGATGGTGGGCAAGGCAAACGTGGCAATGGGTATGCGTCGTACGGGCAAAACATATTTTTGCTATCAGCATATACACGATTTGTTAGAAGCGGGTACTCCCATGCATGAAATGGTTTACCTGAACTTTGAAGATGACCGATTGCTTCAATTCAGCGTCGAGCATTTCCAGATGATCCTGGATGTTTACTATGGAAAATTTCCGAATAACCGCGAAACGGTGTGTCATTTTTTCTTTGATGAAATCCAGCGTATTGAACAGTGGGAAGTCTTCATCCGCAGGCTCCTGGATACAGAAAACGTGCAGATTTATCTCACCGGTTCATCATCAAAACTGCTGAGCAGTGAAATAGCAACCAGTTTACGCGGTCGTTCGCTGACCACAGAGATATTCCCATTCAGTTTTTCTGAGTTCCTCAGAGCACATGAACTTTTCGGAGAACTTCCACAACAATTTGGAGCAAAAACCACCTCTAAGCTTCGCTATGCCATCAAAGAATATCTGGAAAGAGGAGGTTTTCCTGAAGTGAAAGGGATCGAGCCCAGTTTACACTCAGAAATCCTGCAGGGCTATATTGATTCCGTTATCCTCAAAGACATCATTGAGCGGCATCGGGTCGGCAATGTGCTGGCACTCAAGCACCTGGTTCATCACATCATGCATGCCCCTGGTGGTCAATTCAGCGTCAATAAGTTTTACAATACTTTGAAGAGCATGGGGATCAAATGCACCAAAAACAGTTTGTATGAATACCTTGATCACTTGATCGATGCCTATTTGTTTTACAGGGTGCCCATACACAGCCGTTCTGAAAAATCACGAAGACTGAATCCTGCCAAAATTTATGTGATAGATACGGGTTTGCTCAATGCCATGACGTTCCGCAATGCGGCCAATCATGGGATACTTCTGGAAAACCTGGTATTCATGCAACTGCGTCGTCAAGGCCATATCATTGAATATGTCCATCCCAAAAGCGGAGGAGAAACCGATTTTTTTGTTCGGCACCCCTCTTCTGGTAAAGCCAGTCTGATCCAGGTTTGTTGGGACATGTCAGATCAGCAGACCTTCCAAAGAGAACTGCGAGGTTTACAAAATGCGATGGAAGAGTTTTCGATAGAAACAGGAACTATCGTGACCTGGGATGATGAAGGGATGCTGGCAGGACATATCAATATCGTCCCCGTCTGGAAATGGTTGTTATAAGAACTTAGGAATGTTCCAAGAATAACTTACACATTGACTTGTCTTTTATTCCGATTTCCTAAGTTGACGCATCGCCTACGTAGTTCGACTACGCAGACGATCCATCGCCGTATCGACGGACCGCTTTAGAATCGAAAAAACTCCTGCGCAAATTCGTGTAAGTTATTTCTGTCGCCTTCCTTAAGGGACATAATACTAACTTTTTCCAGACTATCCTGCTTTTTGGAGATTAAAGTTCTCTCCATGACTGTTCGATATACTCGATAAAGGGATCGTTTCCAAAGATCTTTCCTACTCCTCGATTCATGAATACTGGCCATGATCATATTTTCGGTCAGTTGTGTAAAACGGGTTCTCCTCCTTG
>JANQHV010000509.1 GCA_028282505.1 SAR324 cluster bacterium
GAATATGTGTTTGGATATCCTGGTGGTGCCTGCATGCCTATTTTTGATTCGCTGCTGGATTCAAAAAAATTAAAACTGGTGCTGGTACGACATGAGCAAGGCGGTACTCACATGGCAGATGGTTATGCGCGTGCAACAGGAAAAACCGGGGTTGTGTTAGTCACTTCAGGGCCAGGAGCAACCAATACAGTGACCGGTTTGCTCACCTCTCAAATGGATTCATCACCGATGGTCGTCCTTTCTGGACAAACCATCACTCCCAATTTGGGCAAAGATGCTTTCCAGGAAGGAGACATTTTCGGCATCACCATGCCGGTGGTCAAACACAATTACTTAGTCAAGGATGTTAAGGAACTTCCTCGTATCATGAAAGAAGCATTTCACATTGCTTCTACAGGAAGACCCGGACCGGTTTTAATTGATTTACCCAAGGATGTATTGAGCACAGAATGTGATATTCCTTTTCCTGAAGAGATCAATTTACCGGGTTACACGGGAGAACGTCAGATAGAGTTTGAAATGGAAGAGCTGCATGAGGCTGTAAAAATCTTAAATACCTCCCGTCGTCCTTTGCTTTATGTCGGGCATGGTGCTGTTATCTCTGGTGCTGGAACGGTTGTTAAAGATCTCGCTGAAAAACTTCAAGCTCCTGTAACGACGACATTGTTGGGAAAAGGGGCATTTCCCGAAAAACACGATTTGTCTGTGGGGATGCTCGGCATGCATGGCACTGCTTATGCCAACAAAGCCGTGGTGGACTGTGATTTGATCTTCGCCATTGGAGCACGCTGGGATGATCGAATTACTGGTAAACTTGACGAATTTTGTCCTGATGCCAAGAAGCTGCACATTGATATTGATCCTGCTGAATTTGGCAAGGTTATCCGGCCTGATGTTTCAATCCGTGGCGATGCCAGGCTGATTGTCAATGAAATGTGCAAACACGTTAAACGTTTGGACACCGAAGACTGGCTGAAGCAAATCAGGCAGTGGAAAATTCAGCATCCTCTCAAATATGCAAAGCGTGGTGGATTGCGTGCTCAATACGTTATTGATGAATTTTACCGTCTCACCAAAGGTGAAGCTATTGTAACCACAGATGTCGGCCAGCATCAAATGTGGGCAGCTCAATTTTATCGGTGTTCCTGGGAGCGTCAATGGATTTCCAGTGGTGGTGCAGGAACAATGGGATTTGGCATGCCAGCAGCCATTGGAGCACAATTTGGCAATCCTGAAAAAATGGTCATTGCCATCGTGGGAGATGGTGGTTTTCAAATGACAGAAGCCGAATTGGCTGTAGCTGCTATCCATAAATTACCAATTAAGATTTTGATCATTAACAACGCCTACCTGGGAATGGTGCGTCAATGGCAGAATTTGTTTTTTGAAAATCGCCTGAGTGGAGTAGATCTGGATGGAAATCCTGATTTTGTTAAACTGGGAGAAGCTTATGGTATCAAAGGGTTCCATATTCGACGTCAGGGGGATGTCACCAAAGTGCTGGAAAAAGCCATCGCTTACAATGATGGTCCTTGTATTATTGATGCCATTGTGGTCAAACACGATAACGTGTACCCCATGATTCCAGCAAATGCCCCGTTATCCAGTATGCTCCTGGGGCCACCTACCGGTAAACTGGAAAAACCAACAGGCAGTACATAAACACATATGAGCCATCATTCTGGTGTCCAGAGATATCGGGTCACAGAGAATAATCATTGTCTCTTTGATTCCGTAGTTGAACAATAATAAAATGAGTAAAAAGGAATTATGGAACCCAAATATACGATTAGTATTCTAGTCAATAATAAACCGGGTGTTTTGATGCGCCTGGCACAAACCTTTGCAAGAAGAGGATATAACATTGATTCTCTGGTTGTGTCAGCAGCACACAATCCTCAATTTTCCAGAATCACTGTGGTCACTCAGGGAGATCCTGAGGTGTTTGATCAGATTATCAAGCAATTGAATAAATTGGTCGATGTTGTTCATGCCTCACATCACCTCTCAGGAAACTCTGTCGAACGAGAACTGGCAATGTTCAAAGTCAAGGCTGGTATCAAAGAGCGGACCGAAGTATTTCAAATTGCCGATGTGTTCCGGGCAAAAACAATGGATATTACCGATGAAACACTGATTCTGGAGACAACGGGATCTTCGGAGAAGCTAGATGCCATGGAAAAGGTGCTTAGCTCTATTGGCATTATTGAAATGGTGCGTTCCGGGAAAGTGATTATGGCTAGAGGGCTGGAACAAACATAAAAGAGAAAAGAATAGGAGAGCCGACTAAGTGTTATCGGCTCCCCTTGATTAGGTTAATCAAGAAATTTGTCCACTAGAAAGCGGTTGATGTCCTGAGATTCACGCATCGGTTTCCCATCAATAACTAGGGTCGGTACCTTTGCATCCCCACAGAGATCAATCAAGGCTTTCTCATGGTTGGAATCCTCCCGGATATTTTTCATCACAACCTTATCTCCAATTTTGAGATTTTTGATTGTACTCAAAACAGCCTGAGAAAATCCACATTCATTATAAAAATACAGTTCTAATTGCATTTTATCCTGCATTTACTTTCTGGCATTCTGCCAAGAGATCATCAGCTTTACGCAGTCCAGGAATTCCCGCAGATTGGACATATTGGACAACACCTTGCTTATCAATAATGACAGTGGCTCGGTCTGTAATTCCTTTGTCTTCATGATACAAACCATATTTTCCTGCCATCGCTCCTTTCGGATGAAAATCAGCAAGAATGGGATATGAAATTCCACCTATGGAATCGGCCCATTTCATGTGGGAATATTTACTGTCAACACTAATACTCAGAACCTGAGTATCTGCCGCTTTGAATTGGTCAATTTTTGACTCAATATCTGGCATTTCCTGGCTTCAATTAGGGGTCCAATCCAATGGATAGAACACCAGCATAACATTTTTTTGACCTTTGAACTGGTTCAGGGTATACGATTTCCCTTCAAATTGGCTATCCAGTTTAAAGTCAGGTGCTTGCGCTCCTACTGCGATCATAATAAGTCTCCTGATCTTTTGTTATCAATGAAATAATATGGGTTAAAAGTAAAAAAGATCTACTAGCGATCTAGTGTTAAAAATATTAACTCAATCTGCTTCAATTGCAAGCTGGATCATCAGCATTCGCCTTTTCAAAATCAAGCAACCATTTTTTTCGGTGTAATCCTCCCCCATAACCCGTTAAACTACCATCAGAACCAATCACTCGATGACAGGGAATAATGATGCTGATGCGGTTGTGTCCATTGGCTGAGGCAACAGCACGAATTGCCTTGGGGTTTCCAAGTGCATGGGCTTGTTGTTTGTATGAACGTGTTTCCCCATAAGGAATTTCTTGCAGAAGACTCCACACTGATTTCTGAAACTCGGTGCCTGGAGCATGTAATGGAACGGTGAACTTTTGTCTTTTTCCTGCAAAATACTCCTGAATCTCAGATTGAACATGATGTAAGTGCGGATTTTCCCCAGGAAGGATGACCGCATTCAATCTTTTGCAGAGATCTTTAAATTCCATCTCCAGCATTTTGCGATCTGTGAAGTCCAGCAAACAAATTCCCTGATCACTGGCACAGGCAAACATGGGGCTGATTGGTGTAGTGAAACGGACAATGTTTAAAACAGATTTTTCATTTGCATGGGTAGGTGGCTCTCCAAAAATAGAACGATAGCTTTCATTGAATCCACTCAACGATTCGTAGCCACTGTCAAATGCTGAATTGGTTACCGTTTCTCCTTGTTGGATACTATTAAAAGCTGTATTGAGGCGCAGCATCCTTTGATATGTATGAAAAGTCATATTATGATGCTTTTTGAACCATCTTCTGATCTGACTTGGTTCAATATCTCTCTTCCTCAAATCCTCATCTTTAATGCGTAAATACGGATTTTGTTGCAGTTCTTTTATGATGTTTATGACGTAATCTGGGGTTTCATTCAATTTTTCCATCGGATTGCAGATCTTACAGGGTCTGTATCCGTTTTGAAGGGCTTCTTGAACCGTATCATAAAAAACAACATTCTCATGTCTGGGTTTTCTTGCTCTACACGAAGGTCGGCAAAATATCCCTGTTGTTTTAACGGCTGTAATAAAGATTCCTTCATAACTAAAGTCTTTTTGACCAATGGCATTGTATTTTTCCAGAAATGTCAGATTTCTCATGCGACCAATCTCCTGTGATGCTCTGTGATTCCAATAGTGTTTCAATCCGAAATGTAGCATCGTCTTTTTTGTGTCGCTACCGAAAAATTAACAAGTATATTTGTCACCTTTACAAATATAAAAAAGATGTCACCAGGGATTCGAGGGATTCTGATTCTTTACTCCGTACAACTATTATTTGCTTTTGGGCTTTTTTTGAGAATCTTTTTTATTTTTACTTACTTTAGGTTTTGTATGATGTGCATTGTAAGAT
The DNA here is from genome assembly GCA_028282505.1 of SAR324 cluster bacterium. Lineage (GTDB taxonomy): Bacteria > SAR324 > SAR324 > SAR324 > NAC60-12. Next base: position 4,446 of record JANQHV010000509.1, read on the forward strand.
TCGAAAAACATTGGAAACACATTGGAAATAGTCACTGACATCGCCTCCTGTACACTTTGCTCAACTTGTTTTGATGCTTGTTTTGTTAACCGTTTTTCTGAAAAAGATTTTACATTTTTAGTCAATTCTTCTTGGAACTGCTGTGAAGATTCTTTTATGCAGGATTGAAGTACGCTCTCCATAGTGTGTTCAGCTTTAAAAAATTTGAAGAGCGATTTGATTTTCCAAATAAAACCTATCATTAAGGCGATTAAAGAAATAGCGTTTCCAATCCATTTATATAAAAATTTGCGTTTTGACATCCACTTACCAAACTGACTATTCTGGAATTCATGTTTGTTTTTAAGTTTGAAATATGCATTCCGGATTCCTGTATAATGATCAAAAGCTAGATTTACAAATTCGTTCTCTAAGTGAGAAAAGTTTTGAGGATGATATTTACTAGATAACTCTTCATATGCCATTGCTATTTGATCAATTGTGGCGTCCCTTTTGACATTCAATATTTGAATGGATTGCGGTGAATTCAACAGATACCCATTAGGTTGTAAAGAGTTATAGATTTGTTCAATCATATTCAGCTTCAAGTGTGCCAGCTCCTGAAAATCATAACCATAGGCCTTAAATTGTTCAGGATCGTATTTTTCACAGAGTTTCACATAATTGTCTTCAAGTTCACTTTGCGTTGTCTCTTCAGATAGTCCAAATAATTTTAAAAGATTACGATTAATAAAAAACGTTGCTATACAAGCAGCAAAATATAACCCTCCAAAAAGTATGCTGGAGGGAATGAATGAAACGATATACTCATCGGTGATTGCTGTATACTGATATATAAAATAACCGAATACCATATTGTGATTCATATAACATATAGTGAGCAACCAAATATGCAGAATTTGCAAAAAGAAGATGAATCCACATAATTTGCGGATAATTAAAATAATTGCAGATATCGGTCTCCTTCCAAAAATTGCGGATACTAGAGTTTCTTCATCCCAAGGTTGATTCAATAATTGATTATCCATAACTCTCTCCTGTCAATTTGCCTAAAAATAGTCATATTCTCTACGGAATCCTCTTCAGTTGAGTGTAACACTCCTGACTTTTTATTTTTCTTTTGAGTTAAGAACCTGTTTGAAAAAGATGATTCGTTGCGAAAAATCGATCTCATTGAGCGGATTTTTGAGAAAATTTAAGGCGAATAACCAGCCTATTTAACGAAAATTTTCTCAAAACAGACGCCAATGAGGCGGTTTTGCAGCAAAATCAGGTTTTTCAAACAGGTTCTAAGTAGCAACTTGGTACACGACAGTAAATCAAATCGTTGTCATCTTGACAGAACGGAGACATCTTGAATACTTGATATTAGCCAAGAAGATTTTTCGCAGTCTTTCGGATGCAAGCCCGGTCGAAATGACAAGAATGACGTTTTGTCGTATTATAATACGAAGTTGCGTTTAAAAGCATACAATATGTCATCCTGACGGTACGCCGAAGCAGCTTGTCGAAGGATCTCTTTGAAATGATTGAGATTCTTCGCAAGCTCAGAATGACAAAATACTCCGGAATGTCACTTTTTTAAACGCAACTTGGTATAAAGCTCAAATTTGAATAGCAAAAATGCAAAACGATGTATATGGGGAAGGACTACTCATTTTTCCGGGGAGTTTTTTTAATCAATAATTTTAGACACTTAAAAAGGAAGAAAATTTATCTTTTTGACTTTTTTATTTCACTTCAGTGAAGAGGGGGCAGAAGCATAAATTTTAGATTGAACGTCTTAAATTCGATTCTTCGATGTCAAGTTGTTGAAAAATGGCATCTACTAAATCTTGCTCATCGATGTTAATCGACAAATTATTTAAGAATGCAATCTTTTTTTCGTATGAATAGTGCAGTGTGATTGTTAGTTTGTCTAGTAGTTCTTTTAACAACAATTTTTTAGACCAAAGTGGTTGAAAGACCGAAATCATTTGCACAAAACCCACCATGATATGGTCTATATCTTGCTGTTGTGCTAGCGTCTTTTCAATAAAAACTCTTGCTCTTTTGATGAAAAGGTAAGTACGCAATTGATGAATCACAAAAATGATGACTGATAAAACAAAGACTGAGATGACAGCAATTGAGATGATATAACTGGTATTAGGTTGATATTTGTTGATTTTGGTTCGTTTTTTTAACTCCGATCTGAAATTTTTTTCCAATATTGATTGAAAGGCTAGAGCTGAAACATATCCACGTCTTCTCAATTTTTTATAATCGTTATTGTTTAATTTTATTACGTTTTTTACAAAATCTACATAATTGATACCAAATTTCTTTATGACAGTCTGATTGCTCTTTAAAGCGTCCAAGAATCTTTTTTCAATGAATCTTTTTTTTGTGTCGTCAATGGCTCCTTCTATTTTTAAAATGTCTTCAAATATAGAATCGATCACACGATCTTCCAATTGATTTTGTGTGTACCACACTTCCACAATTCTGGAATAATCATCCAGAAATTTGATGTTTATCATTTGAGGTTCTTGTTTTCCGGACAAATCAGTAACAATATTCAAAATGATTCCTGTAAACATAATTATGCTATAAAGCAATAAATAATCAGATATAGAGGATAAGTCGATATCATCTTTTAAATAAAATAATTTAATAATACCATAAATCACTAATGCTAAAATGAGCACTATAATCCCAAATGGCCATTTGAGTTGTTTTGAAAGGTTTGTGGTAATGATTAGAAGAACTATAAAAGGTGTTAAACAAAGAACTCGTTTTAGAATAGGATATGGTGCATACAAAAAAAATATTATAATCAGAATTGAAGAGAAAAAAAATGAGAAAAGACAACCGATACAA
>JANQHV010000549.1 GCA_028282505.1 SAR324 cluster bacterium
TTTTTGTGGGTTATAAACAGGTTAATGATTGGCCACTAAAACCACTAAAACCCACGAAAAAAGGTTCTTTTTAGTGTTTTTTGTGGCCATCAGCAAGAACGGTGCCTTTGGACAAAACTTATCTGGATACCTATGAATCTGTTTTTTTTGTATAATGGTTGCATGAAAGAGCATGACATAATATTACCCTGAACACCTATATTTTTAAAAAAAAATTGTAGTTCAAATATAAATTCAGTATAAATTCACCAATTTTGTCTTTAGAACCTGCTTGGAAAAGCTGGTTAGTCGCAAAAATTGAGCTCGTTGAGTGGATTTTTGGGAAAATTTTCTCAAAATAGACGCCAATGAGTCGGCTTTGCAGCAAAATCCGTTTTTTCAAACAGGCTCTAAAATGTAATAGAGTAGAAAAGATTTCTTTCCTTTTTTTTTGATGCATAAGATAATTGTATGGAAAATAGTGGAAAATAATCTTAAGAAGAATGGCTCAATTTTAGCAATTGGTATTCGTTGTGAATGTATCCCAAAAAGTTACAAGTGACACTTTTATTTTATTTATATTGGAGATAGCATGAATCCATATATTGAGTTAGGGATTACCCCTGCAGCCACATTTGCAGAATTAAAACGTGCATACCGCCGTGCTGTTTTACAATATCATCCTGATTCAGCAGTTGGACGCGGTGACCCGGAAAAATTTAACTCGGTGCTGCAAGCTTATCAAGTGTTGAGGCACAAGTATGAGAAAAAAACACTTTCTCCTCCTCAATCTGGATTTGCTACCCAAAGATCCCATGCTCCCAAAACTTCAGGATATGAGATTACGGTTGATGCGACGACGGCACAAATGCCGTTGCATGTCCTAGTTCATAATCTGGAGAATTCCGACAATCGTTTCGTGCGAATGATTGCTATTAAAGCGATTGCACTGAAAAGAAATACCGAAGCAGTACATCATTTAATTCGTTTTCTCAATCGTCTGGATACACAAACCCAATGTTATGTGATTAAAACGATAGAGCAGCTCAGGCTTTATCAAGCCTGTCCATTTCTGTTGCCATGGGTTTTGAGCCAAGACGCTGATGTGTCAATCCAGACAGTCAAGTCTTTGGAATCGATGAGCCCAAATAATCGGATGCAAATTATTCAAAAATTGAAGAGTACCAATGGAAAACGTTGGGAGGCTTTTGTCTCTCCCTTTCAAGATGTACTTCGGCGCATTAACAATCGTCAGAAAAAAGTGTTGGGAGGCATCTTGTTGAATGATGCCAGAATTTCTAAAGAACAATTGGAAATTGCCTTACTGCTGCAAAAGAGACATACTTTGTTATTGGGAGAAATTTTACAAAAATTGGGCTATATCTCGTTTTCCGAAGTACAACAAGCCCTTTTAATGCAGAAGCGTCCCACAAAATAATGGAATAACCCGATTATCGATCAGAAAAACTTTGCCTCTATTTACTTGTCGTGTTAATTCTGATAAGAAAATAAAACAGCACATGTCACAATACAGGTATTTCCTTGATCTGATTTAATTTAACTCAAATAGCGGAGAATATTTTCATGGAAACTAAGATCATTGATGCAGAAAAGAAACTGGGCTCAATTTCTGTGTTTGGGGATTTGGATGGCAGCACGTCGCCAACGCTTTTAAAAGAAATTGAGGAACTGATTGGACAAGGTACCATTAATATCATTTTAGATTTTACAGAAATTGAGTTTATTTCCAGTTCTGGGATTGGAGTAATCGCGGTCTCCAGCAAAGATATTTCTCAAAGACAAGGCAACTTAATCGTAGTTTGCAGCAATAAAAAAGTATTATCGCTCTTTGACATTACCAACCTCAGTAAGGTAATTACGGTCTATAAGACATTAGAGGAAGCACTTGCTGCGGTTTAAATTGCTTTTTCAGGAATGCATTGGTGGTTTTTGGAAATGCCGGCAATAACGATTTTCTACTTGAAAAGTATTTGTGTCTGCTTTTCTTTAGATTTGTCTAATACTTGGGATTACTCGAAACCACTTCAATTGCCTCTCTAACCTTTTCTTCAATCATTTCATCGGTTACCTCTTCACGCAGGACAATACTTCCCCGTTGCACATACCTTGGTGGTAAAAGATTCAAGGTCAAAGCATAAATATCTTCCACATCCATCATACCAGGGCTATAATCGTCAAGGGTATTGAGAATTTCTGACATGAATTGAATGACTCGTAATTCATTCCTGTTGCGAATTTTACCAAGTGGCACGTCATTGACATAGTATTTCTCTTCCATAAAAATCCTTAGTGTTTTAGCATTCCTGAATAATTGGTACCGTATTGTAAAGTATGAAACATCAAGCGACGGAGAGTATTATCATTAAACAAATGGATTTCAAAGAAAGTGATCAAATTATCACTTTTCTGACAAAAGATCAGGGAAAAAAATCCGGCATTTTGCGAGGCGTTAAAAAAATAAAATCCCAACATACGGGGGTTTCAGAACCGTTTACATATGGGCAAATCTATTATGTAGAAAAAGTTCATGCAGAGCTGGTACAAATTCGCAAATTTGATCCTTTAGATAGTTTTTATCCCATTCGTCAGGTATATGATAAAATTCTACATGCAACTTATTTAACCGAATTGATTCATCTCTGCATGGTCGACCCGCAAGAATCACACCTCTATTTTAATTTATTACTCACTTCGTTACAGACCCTTCAACATACTAATTCCTGTGTACAGGTCAAGATTCAATTTGAAAAAGACCTATTACAGATCCTGGGCATCTTACCAAATCTAGAACAATGTATTCAGTGCCAGCAGCCTTTATGGCAAATTGCTTCCCAGGGGCTACCTAAATTAATACGTTTTGACTCACACCAACTGGATTATCGAGAAGGAGGGGTACGTTGTCCTGATTGTATGTTGCCTCGTCCAACAACTGTACCTTTATCGCCTGGAACACTTTCCTATCTTCGATACTTGGAGAAGCAACCTCAAACAACAAACAACAAAGTACATCCCACTCAACAAAACATCAAAGAACTCAATGGGCTTTTTTTCAATTATTTTCGGTATCATTTGGGAAAAACTCCAAAATCTCATGCTTTGCTGCGTTTGCCTTCTTGAGAATCAGGCGATTCATGGAAAAATTGATATATTTGTTGTGCGATAGTGTGAGAAATGCCAGGGGTTTTTTGCAACTCTTCCCTGGATGCATTTTTCAGGTTGGTGAAACTTCCAAAATGTTGGAGCAGTTTCCGTTTGCGTTGTTTTCCTATGCCAGGAATGTCGTCGAGGGAAGAATGGAGAGAAGCTTTGCTGCGCAGATTACGATGGTATTTGATGGCAAAGCGATGAGATTCATCACGGATATTCTGGAGTAAATACAAGACCGTGGAATCTCGATGAAGTCGAATTTCATTTTTTTGATTTGGTTTGACAACATATTCAAAGTCTTCATTTTGGCTACGGGGCAATCCTCTTTTTTTTTCAGAACGGCCTTTTGCCAGGCCGATGACATCCACCCGTTCCAGGGGTATACCCAATTCATTGAGGATGTGAGTGGCTGTACTTAACTGTCCTTTACCACCATCAATCAGGATTAAATCAGGCAATGGATACTCGTCCAGAGTGTCAGGGCGGTAACGCCGTGCCAACACTTCTTGCATACAGGCAAAATCGTCCATGCCTTCCACATTTTTAATTTTAAATTGGCGATATCCTGCTTTGTGAGGTTTGTTGTCTTTCCAACATACCATAGAAGCCACAGTATGCGTTCCTGAGATATGGGAAATATCAAATGCTTCGATAGTTTTTGGGAGATGTTGTAAGTGAAGAAGCTTTTGCATTTTTCGCAGTACTTCTTCTGCTTGAGAGTGTTGACGTTTCTTTTCCGCAAGATGTGCCTGGGCATTACGATAGGCCAGTTCAATAGCCTTTTTCTTATGTCCACGTTGAGGCACCAATATCGAAACCTTGGAATGATTTTTTTCAGTCAGTGTGTTGGCTAAATCCTCTTGATCCGAATATGAGAAGGGTAATAAAATTTTTTGGGGAATGACATAACTGTCTCCCATATAAATTCGGTTGAGTATTTGTCCAATTAGGTTATCATTGGACACTTGTTCGATGGACTCAAAAAAGAAAAAGTCGGTAGCCAGTAGTCTTCCATAACGAATAAAAAGGACTTCAATACCAGCAAATCCTTCATCTCGATGTAGTGCAAAAATATCCATATCTTCACTGGCTGGTGAGAGGATTAATTGTTTCTCAAAGGTTCGTTCAATGGCACTGATTTGATCTCTTATTTTTGCGGCTTTTTCAAATTCCAATCCTTCCGAAGCTTTGCACATTTGCGAATTGAGTTTTTTGATCAATTCTTTGTATTTTCCTTGTAAAAACATACGTACCTGCTGTGTTTCTTCATAGTATTGTTCTATGGACACCCTGCCTTGACAGGGGGCAAGGCAACGTTTGAGCTGAAAATTGAGGCATGGACGGTAGGTTTGTTTCCCATTCAATTCCATTTTACTGGTGCGCAACAGGAAAAATTTATTGATCAACTGCAGCACCTTGCGAGCATCACGAACAGAGGTATACGGGCCATAGTATTCAGAACGTTTTTCAAATTTTTCTCGTACTAAAAATAAGCGAGGATACATTTCCTGGATGGTGAGCTTAAAATAAGGGTAAGATTTGTCATCTTTCAGAGCAATGTTGTAGCGAGGCTGGTGGGTTTTAATCAGTTGTGCTTCCAAAATGAGAGCTTCGGCCTCGGTATTGGTGATGATGGTCAAAACATCATGCACAAGAGACACCATCAGTCCTATCCGGTAGTTATGGTTTGCCGAAGGCTGAAAGTAGGAGCGTACTCGTTTTTTTAAGGATTTTGCTTTCCCGATATACAGAATATCTCCCTTGTGGTCTACATATTGGTACACACCAGGTAAATCAGGAATATGAGATAATTTTTCTACAATGGGTGTCGTTGTTTTCATAGCAAACTACTATTTCTACAGCAGCATCAATTTCTTCATTGAGTTGATTTGAAAAATGAGCATGATCATATTTTTGTCCGAGAAACGCTTTTTATATGACTGAAATGTTCTTTGAGCCTGTCGAAGAAGACACAGGTTTTGCTTCGACAAACTTAGCAAACAGACAAGCTCAGTCAGCAGAATGGTCGAAAATATGATCAATCCTCAAAAAATCAATGTGAAGGCACAAAAATAAAAGTCAACAGAAGGTTATCTTGTGTAATTTTGGAAATCATATTATTTTATTCGGCAGTCATAAGTTCTCAGTTTTCAGCTATCACAATTTTCCAATCTATTGAAGTTATTGAACTTTATAAGCAGAGCATATCAAACCAGCCTGACTCACTAAAGCTCTTTGATTTCAATACCTTACAAAAAACTGAAAACTGTTGACTGAAAACTTACAACTCTTGAGTTATTTTAAAATACCATTTTTAATAAAAATACGGTAATTTCTTCTATATAAACACATCTTTATTATATGTACAGATTGCTTTCTTGGAAATTCAAGTAAAAGGAAAATTAGTGAATGCATTCTTGAAAAATATTGGAGTCTGGCTAGCCATCATTTTTGTGATTCTGATTCTATTTAATTTCATGGACACCCGCTCTTCAGGGGATCATAGCATCTCATTTTCAGACTTTTTATCACAGGTGGAGTCTGGAAATATCAATGAAGTTGTCATCCGAGGCGATGAAATATACGGCATCAATCAAGAATATGGTTCTTTTCAAACATCAGTTCCTGAATATCCGCAATTGATTGAGTTTCTCGAAAAACATGAAATTGGTATTCGGGTGGAATCCGCATCCAAAGGGGGAATTTTTTGGGCAATTATCAACAGTTGGCTGCCCATTTTACTCATCATTGGGATTTGGATTCTTTTTATGCGACAACTGCAGGGTGGTAGCAATAAGGCCCTGGGATTCGGAAAAATCCGTGCCCGGATGATTGATAAAAATGAAAATGAGATCACCTTCAATGATGTGGCTGGAATTGATGAAGCCAAAGAAGAGGTTGGAGAAATTGTAGACTTTTTGTCAGATCCTCAAAAATTTGAAAAGTTGGGTGGAGAAATCCCACGTGGTGTTTTGCTGGTGGGTAATCCAGGTACTGGCAAAACGTTGCTGGCCAAAGCAATTGCGGGAGAAGCTGGAGTTCCGTTTTTTAGCATCAGTGGGTCTGATTTTGTCGAAATGTTTGTGGGTGTTGGGGCAAGCCGGGTGCGTGACTTATTTGAGCAAGGAAAAAAAGCAGCACCTTGTATTATTTTCATTGATGAAATCGATGCTGTTGGCAGAAGTCGTGGCGCTGGTTTGGGAGGTGGAAACGATGAGCGAGAACAAACCTTAAACCAACTGCTGGTTGAGATGGATGGTTTTGATACAAACAATGGTGTCATCATTATTGCCGCAACAAACCGTCCGGATGTCCTGGATCCCGCATTGTTGCGCCCAGGACGGTTTGATCGTCATGTGAATGTTCCTCTACCAGATATTAATGGAAGAGAGTCTATCCTGAAGGTGCATACGGGTTCCATTGAATTGGCAAATGAAGTGGATTTGCGTGTTATTGCCAGAGGGACTCCAGGCTTTACAGGAGCCGACCTGGCAAATCTCACTAATGAAGCCGCTTTATGGGCTGCTCGCCAAGACAAATCTTGTGTGGATCTATCGGATTTTGAATATGCAAAAGATAAGGTTCTGATGGGAACAGAACGACGAAGTTTATTCATTACTGACCAGGAAAAAGAAACGACTGCTTATCATGAAGCGGGCCATGCCCTGGTTGCTGCTACCATCCCTGATGTGGATCCTATTCACAAAGTCACGATTATTCCAAGAGGAAGGGCATTGGGAGTGACGCAGCTGCTACCTCTGGAAGACCGACACAGCCATACAAAAAAAGGATTGTTGGGGCACATTGCCATGACAATGGGAGGACGTGCAGCAGAACACCTTGTTTTTAATAAATTCACAACAGGAGCAAGCGACGATTTGAAAAAGGCGACCGATCTAGCCAGAAGAATGGTCTGCCATTGGGGAATGAATGAGAAACTGGGACCTATTACTTGTGGTGATAGCGATGGCCAGGTTTTTCTGGGAAAAGATTTGATGACACATCGAAACTATAGTGATGAAACCGCGCAGTTAGTGGATTCGGAGGTCAAGGATCTCATTACCAAATGCTATGCCAGGGCCAGTGAGATTTTAATTATGCACCGGCAAGCCTTAGAACATTTGGCAAAGCTGCTTATCGAAAAAGAGACAATAGATGGGGAAGAAGTAAAGCGGATCATTAAACAGTTTACTCCTATCATCAATTGATCATTTGGCTGGAAGACTAGGCATTTTGAAAAATCAATTTTATGATTTTTCATGAGCCTATTGAAGAATACATTTCCTTAATCAGGCTACTACATGACAGTAGTAGCATTTCTTTTCTCCGGAAATTCCTGTCATATTCCCATGATCTCCGGTTTTTGAAAGCATTTCTGCTAAGATCGTGTGGTGATAACTCATTTTCTCTCTTGTTGGTTTTAGTATACATTCTGCCCATGTAGGTTATGGAAAACATTTTTTCAAATGTAGGTTGGCAAGATATTATTGATATTTCTCTGTTGACCTTCATTTTTTATCGCCTTCTTGTTTTTTTTAAAGGGACCAGGACGATACCAATATTGGCAGGATTTTCTTTATTACTCGTCCTGTACTTACTGTCACAGATCTTACAGTTGGAGGCCATTGGTTTATTGCTGGACAATCTGGCAAATTCGTTAGTATTAGTGCTGGTTATTCTCTTTCAGGCAGAAATTCGCAATGCATTGGCACAGTTTGGTCTGATTACGTTTTTGACAGGAAGCGGTCGTTTTCAAAAAGATGTCCTGGATGAAGCCATGCAAGGAGCAGTTTTGATGGCTCGTGAACGTATTGGCGCACTGATTGTATTTGAACGGGAAGTAGGTTTGCGCAACTTTATTGAAAAGGGAACCGCCATGGATGCGGTACTGACAAAAGAGCTATTGATCAGTATTTTTCGTCCAACTTCCCCACTTCATGATGGAGCTGTTATTGTAGATCGTAAGGGTAGATTGGCAGCAACACGCTGTTTGTTGCCCATAACAACCAGTACCAAAATCAGTCCTATTTTAGGAACCCGTCATCGTGCTGCCATTGGTCTGACGGAAGAAACAGATGCCATTGTACTGATTGTTTCGGAAGAACGTAGTGAAATTAGCCTCAGTCATAAAGGCGAATTAATTCGAGGCTCTTCAGATCATCAGGATATTAAAAAAGTTCTATTTGAATTGATGGATGTGAAGGCCCAGGACCTGCCAGTTGCCATAGAGACTCCAAAACCAGACGCTGTGGAACTGGAAGACGATATAGAAGAAGATGAAAAATCAGTAGCTGTTACTGTATGATTATCTTTTCTGCTTATCTCAATAAATAATGCCCGTGCGAAAGATAAACAAAATTTTACCATTCACACTTATCTCATTCTTTCTGGCAATTTTTGTTTGGTATTTGGCTAAACAAGGGGCACAAACAGTAGGGATGAGTTTTTTTGTGCCACTCGTGTTTCAAAACCTTCCCCCCAGTATGAGAATTACCTCAGACGTTCCTGCCGGGGTGAATGTAGCAGGAAGAATAACCCGCAGATACAGTAATAATTTCAATCCATCCAGTCTTCAGGCTGTGGTTGATTTAAAGGATGCCCATTCCGGCACATTTCAGTATACCTTAACCAGCGACAATATTGCGGTACCTGAAGATATTTCAATTACCCAGATCACTCCCTTCCAAGTGGACTTGTTCATTGAAGAAATTGTGGAAAAAGACTTGGTTGTTCGTCCACGGTATCATGGACAAATCAAAGACGAGCATATTTTGCAGAAGATTGAAGTATCTCCCAGTATTGTCAAAGTTCAAGGGCCCAATACTAAATTGGAATCTGTTAACTCTATCTTTACCAAAGAGATTAATCTGCAGGATTTGGATCGCACGGCCAATATAGTAGTACAACTCGATTTGCCTGATCGCAATATTCGCTTGGTCGATAGTGAAGAGATTTTTGTAGCCCACGTGGTGATTATTGGTTTTCCCATCAGAAAGCGATTTGATGGTATCAGCATTCATCTAGTCAACCAAACCTATGTGGCATTGACCAACCCTAAAAAATTCAATCTCTATTTAGAGGGACCGGAAGAATTACTGAATGAACTGGATTCTTCACAACTCTATGGCAGTATTGACATGTCAAAATATGCTCCTGGTAGTCATCGAGTTCACCCTGAACCCATTTTACCGAAGGGAGTTTCTTTATTGCAACAATGGCCCAAAGTTTCCTTATGGGTCAAACCTCAAAAACTATCTGTCGAGGAATTGGAGTCACAATCCAAACCTTCTTCAGATGTGTTGGAGAAAGAAAACAACAATCAATCGACACCATTGATATCAAATTAAAGATAGGACATTAAAACAATGATTGCTTTACATGTAAATGTGGACCATATTGCCACTCTTCGTCAGGCACGCCAGATTAGAGAACCTGATCCAGTAACTGGAGCGTTACTGGCAGAATTGGCTGGTGCCGATGGTATTACCATTCATCTGCGTGAAGATCGCCGCCACATACAGCAGCGTGATGTGCACGTGATACGAGAAACTGTGCAGACTTGTTTAAATTTAGAAATGGCGGCAACAGAAGAAATGTTTGCCATTGCTCTCTCTGTCAAACCGGATATTGTCACCCTGGTACCAGAAAAGCGGGAAGAAGTTACAACAGAAGGTGGATTGGATCTGACAAAAAATATTTCTAATTTACATCAGGGAATCGAACAGCTCAAAAATGCTGGTATTCGTGTTAGTTTATTCATTGACCCGGAGCCCGAACAAATTGAGAAAAGCAAAGAGGTCGCTGCGGATGATGTGGAATTGCACACAGGGACTTATGCGAATGCGACAAATCGACATACTAGAGAAAATGAATTGGTACGTTTAAGAAAAGCGGCTCTCCTGGCTCATGAGCTCCATTTACAGGTAAACGCTGGACATGGATTAAATTATCAAAATGTTCAGCCGGTTTGTCATTTACCCCATTTGAAAGAATTGAACATTGGTCACAGCATCATCAGCCGTTCTATTTTTGTCGGAATCACAGAAGCGGTTAGAGAGATGCGTGCCTTAATCCACACTGCATAAACTTACTATGCCAAAAGATATGATTATTAACCATTCGCCCCATGAAGCACGAGTGGCTGTTATGGAAAATGGTATTGTTTCTGAACTTTATTATGAACGTCTAAAAGAAAGAGGAATTGTTGGTAACATTTACAAAGGGAAGGTTTTAAAAGTCTTACCCGGAATGGAAGCCGCCTTTGTCGATATTGGTGTAGAACGTGCTGCTTTTTTATATATTGATGATGTTTTACCAGAAGATGTGATTTTTGATGATGAAGGAACTCAGGTCCCCAGCAAGAGGGATGAGAAGCCTACAATTGAAAACCTGTTGAAAGAAGAACAGGAAATTTTAGTTCAAGTCTCTAAAGGCCCAATTGGCACCAAAGGTGCCCGAATCACCAGTCATATTTCCATTCCAGGACGCAATCTGGTTTATATGCCGACAGTCACCACCTTGGGCGTCTCTCGTCAAATTACCAGTATTGAAGAGCGGCATCGTCTGAAAGAAATTGTGAACCGCCTCCGACCTGAAAAATCAGGATTCATTATTCGTACTGTAGCCGAAGGACGTTCCGAAGATGACTTGCGTTCGGACTTGAATTACCTAGTCTCTATCTGGGATGAAATCATAAAAGATTACAAGGAAAGAGAGGCTCCTGCTTTGTTGCACCGGGATCTCGATATTGTTTTTCGCTCCATTCGGGATGTTTTGTCTCCAGAAGTTCGGAGACTGATCATTGACGATAAATCACAATATAAAGAAATTAAATATTTTCTTAATACCTACCTGCCACGTTATCGTTCGGTTTTAGAGTATTTTACTAAAGACACTCCAATCTTTGATCACTACGGAATTGAAGCAGAAATTGAACGTGCTCTGGATCAAAAAGTATGGTTGAAATCTGGAGGTTATTTGGTGATTGATCAAACAGAAGCCCTGATCTCCATAGACGTCAATACGGGGCGTTTTGTCGGAAACGAAAGTCATGAGAAAACCATTCTCAAAACAAATTTAGAAGCTGTAGAAGAAATTGTCTATCAACTACAACTGCGGAACATTGGTGGCATCATCATCATTGATTTCATTGATATGGGTGTGCCAGAGCATCGACAGAAAGTGTATCATGCCCTCAAGGAACAGTTGAAACATGATAAAACACGAAGTAAAATTTTACAGATCAGTGAGATGGGATTGGTGGAGATGACTCGTAAACGTGATCGTGAAAATCTAACCAGATATTTATGCGACCCCTGTCCTTATTGTGAAGGAAAAGGCCATACCAAATCTGTGTCAACTATAAGTTATGAAATTTTCAGAGAATTATACCGGAGCCGTATGAAAAACCGGAACGGCTCTTTCGTGGTTTATGTCCATCCAGATGTCTACGAATTTTTGATGGGGGAAGATTCGGTCGTCGAGCAGGTTGAACAGGATTTAGGGCAAAAGCTGGCTTTCAAAGTTTCTAACTCGTTGCATCATGAACAGTTTGAACTCTATGAGTACTGATACCTGATTTGCCGATTTCCTAAAATGCAGGAACAATATTGCTATACCGTTTCTGAAACAGAAGCAAAAAAGCGGATTGATGCTCTATTGGGATCGTATCCAGAAGTCAGCTCTCGCACAATGGCGCAGCGTCTGTTAAAAGATGGGCTCGCGGAAGTGAATGGACAAATGGTTGCTCCTGCCTATAAAGTTCGGACTGGAGATGAAATTTGTTTTTTTCTGCCCCCTCCAGATCTTTTAGAAGTTACGCCAGAAGTGGGGTACTTAGACATTTTGTTTGAAGACCACTCATTGGTTGTGGTGAATAAACCCAATGGATTGGTTGTCCACCCTGCTCCGGGTCATGCTTCAGGCACCCTGGTCAATCTCCTGCTCCACCACTGTCAGGATCTTTCTGGCATTGGCGGAGTGTTGCGTCCTGGTATCGTTCACCGTTTAGATAAAGACACCTCTGGTGTTTTGGTCGTCGCAAAAACAGATGCAGCCCACCTGGGATTATCAGAACAATTCCAACAACATTCTATTCAACGTATATACAAAGCATTGATTTGGGGTAGTCCTCTTCGCCGTCAAGGAACGATTAGTGCTCCATTGGGTCGTCATCCTCACCATCGTAAAAAAATGGCGATTGTTGAAAATGGAAAGCCGGCAACAACTCATTGGAAAGTCGTCAAACGCTTCCAACATTTTACTCTCGTGGAATGTCGCCTGGAGACAGGACGGACACACCAGATTCGAGTACATCTGAGTTCTCAATCACACCCTGTTATTGGTGACTCTCAATACGGACAATCACGTCTTCGTCGCATCCGTATTCCTTCCTCACTATTGGCACTCCTTTCTCAATTCAAACATCAGGCCCTACATGCACAAACCCTGGGTTTTATGCATCCTGTTACTCAAGAACCTCTTGAATTTACGGCTCCTTTTCCTCCTGATTTTCAGAAACTTTTGGAAGGACTGGAACGATGGGATGCATAATTTTTGATTGGGGTCTTTGTTTATTACCATATTCTGTGTTATGAATATAAAGAATAGGTCTGCTCACACAAGAACATTTCTCTTAGTACATGAGATTATTGAGGATGAAATTTTAAAAAAGCCTTTTTATTTCAATAATTTGTTAATATAGTCAATATTCACCTGTGATTAACAGCTTGTAATTTATGATCACATAAGAAATAGCATGGAAGTAACTTTTATTCATTGCATTTGATAAAATCCATGGCAAAATTAGAAAAAATTCAAGTTGCAAAAGGGGTATACTGGATCACGATACCAGAGGCCAAACTGTATGTATTGTGTGGATGCCCGGCTGATAGTGTCAAACTTCTGATGAAGAGGGGATTGATTGTTACCAAAGAAGAAAATGGGGTCGTATTTGAAACAGGACCAAACGCAATTTTGTTGTCAGATGTCTTAGTGCAAAACGGGAATTTTTCTAATCTTGCTGAATTTCCAGTCTTACAAATGTTTTACAGACAAGGCATGATGCTGCCGAATCATCCGAACAATACGGGTATCAAGCCTCTGTTAATTGGTATTGAAGATCAACTGAAGTCGCAGTTACACTATATCTATCGAGGAAATTATGGATTGATTTCAGAACAAGAAATCCAGCACGCAGGCATTTCCAGGGAGAAGGCTGAGGAAATGATGCGCCTGAAATTGAAATTTGCTTTTGGCAAAATTCATCCAACAGAAGACCTGTTGGATACACTCACGGTGTCTGAGGATGCCATAGAAATTCGCAATGGTGTTTATATTCGGCACGTCAGTTTGAACCTTTACGAATTTGAATACAAAGGGGAGACAGTTACGGTCGATTTGAATTTGAACACACATGAGGATTATGAGGCTCCCTACAGACTCGAATTTCATAAAGTTCGGAGAGAATATTTTGCCATCATTCATTCAGGAGAAGGTGATGGGTGGGACACACATCGTCCCTGTATGGCCAGCATTTTGATGTTTCAGGGGAAGATTTATTTGATCGATGCGGGCCCTAATGTTCTGTACAGCCTCAAATCCTTAGGCATCGGGGTCAATGAAATCGAAGGGATTTTTCATACACACGCTCACGATGATCATTTTGCGGGTTTACCAACATTGATGCGTACCGATCGTCGCATCAAGTATTACAGCACTCGCCTGATACGTCACTCCGTTGCCAAAAAACTCTCTGCCTTGGTTTCTATCAAAGAAAGCGATTTTTCTGATTATTTTGAAGTCCGTGATTTAGAATTTGCAACATGGAATGATATCGATGGTTTAGAAGTCTACCCCACGTTTTCCCCTCATCCTGTCGAAACCAATAATTTCATATTCCGGACTCTTTGGAAAGGAGGGTATCGCTCTTATGGGCATTACGCAGATATTGCTTCTTTCGATGTGCTCAAAGGGATGATTACGGAAAATGATTCAGAACCAGGAATTTCCAAGCCGTTTTTTAAAGAAGTCAAAAAAAATTATCTCACTCCTGTCGACTTGAAAAAGATCGATATTGGTGGGGGACTGATTCATGGAATGGCAGAGGATTTCCGTGATGATCCATCTGGTAAAATCATTTTATCTCATACCTCTTTTACTCTCAATGCCGAACAAAAAGAAATTGGTTCAGAAGCCTCTTTTGGCATGTGTGATGTGCTGATCGAATCCAATCAGCAGTATGTCATGCAATATGCTTTTAATTATCTGCATTCTTACTTTCCCTCTGTCCCCAGGCATCAGCTCCGTATCTTACTCAATAACAATTTAGTATCATTCAATGCCGGTACTATTTTACTGAAAAGAGGTACCAGGATTGATGATATTTATTTAATATTGGGTGGCAATGTAGAAATGATTCAGGCAGACACAGGAGTACAAAGTTTACTGTCAGCAGGATCTTTAGTCTCAGAGAGTTGTGAGTTTACCGGAAAGCCATCTACCTGTACATACCGGGCTGCTAGCTTTGTGCAGGCGTTGCAGTTACCAAGCAGCTTGTATTTTGAATTTGCCAAACGCAATAAAGTCTATCAAGCATTGGCAGGACTTCAAAAAAGCAGGACGTTCTTACAAACCACCTGGCTATTTGGTGATGAAATATCAGATCCTGTGCAAAATCGGCTTCTGCAAACCATAAAATCTGAGAAGTATTCCAAAGGATATGTCTTTCCTAAAGAATGTTATTCTAATTTTTATTTGATCAAAAAAGGCAAATTAGAAAGTTATATTGATGATGATCTGTTTGAAACCTTGACGGAAACCGATTTTTTTGGAGAAGAAAATATTTTATTCGATATTCCATGTTTGTTCACAGTCCAGGTTGCTAGTGCTGCAGAAGTTTATCAAATACCTGGTGATGCCTTACTCAATATCCCAATTGCACGGTGGAAAATGCTGGAAACCTTTCAGAAAAGGATGCGCAAACT
>JANQHV010000616.1 GCA_028282505.1 SAR324 cluster bacterium
CGATCAGCATTTGTAACACCATCGGAGCAATTTCTCTTTCCTTGATCGGATCAGGGATGGCATGACGAAAAGAAAACTTATGGCTAAAACGTGTTTCTATCAGAAAAACATATGCCTCCAAAATTTCTAATTCCTGTTCCAGTTTGATTGTTTCCTTATCTTTATTTTCCAATACATAACGATAAACTTTAGAGAGTTGTCGAAGGAATTTAGCAGCAGCGTTCTGATCGACATAAATGAGAGAAGAGAGTGTATTTAAACTATTGAACAAGAAATGTGGATTGATTTGTGATTTCAAGACCTCAAATTGAGAGGCAATGTTTTCTTTCTTAAAACGTTCCAACTCAATCAAGGAATTTCTCCATCGCTCCAGAAACACACTGCCAAACTCAACACCAATGACAGCAGAGATAAATAACAATGCCAGAATGTTGGAAAGCAAAATTTCGGGCCAAATTGCCTGGAGGTTCCATTCTCTATAAATGGGGACTTTTAGGACAAAGTAGGGAAGTGTCCAATCAAACAATGTCGTGATCGCAATCGTAAATAACAGGCTGACCCCCAATTGCAGAAACAATCTTTTGACAGGATTTTCTGTCCAGAGGATTTGCTGATCTAACCTCCGACTGATCCAGCGCAATCCTTCCATAAGAACAATAAGAAATCCAATGGTTCTGACAAAATCGAAGAAAGTCAGTTGAGGTTCCGCTCCGACAAATCCAAAAATAAAACTGATGATCAATCGTAAAAGAACACCGAGCAGAATGATAATACTCCAACGCAGCCAATTGATTTTTATTTTCATAATGTGTTCAATATAAGTGCTGGACAAAATCTCATTAATGCAATGCCGACAATGTTTCCCGTTTCAAGTATTGCCCATGCAAAAAGATTGCTTCAATAGAGTCGTATGCTTTTACGGTTTCTAATGGATTCTTAGTCAGGAGCAACAAGTTTGCCGTTTTTCCAGGCTCAATGGTGCCATATTGTTGCTCTAAATGAAAGGCTTTCGCATTATTGATGGTGGCCGCTTCCAAAATCTGTTTGAGGGGCACTCCTGCTGCTGCCAGGTGTTTGATTTCCAAATAACCATTGAGCCCTGGAGGATTCCCGTAAGTTGGTGCGGAAGGGGTATCACTGCCAAACAACAATTTTCCTCGATGTTGTGCCAGATATTGAGCAACTTCGTTTCCATTTTTCAAGGGAACATCAAACATACGATGAATGGTGGAATCAGCATGTTCCTGCATTCCCTCCTCTCTCTTCAGTTCTTCAGCAAACCAGCGTCCTTCTTCTGTCTTATACCAATCGATCAGGGCCGCAGGTAAAACGTGCTGGAGTTGTTGAGTATTTAAAAATTCTGGATCAAAAAGAGATTGCAGGCCACCAATCACTCTCATCGTCGGCATATAGCCAATATCTTTTGCTATCAAGTCATTGAGTACTTGACGAATCGGTTGCGGGAATCCCTCTTCACGGTTGATTCCCTGCCAATTCCACATCCCGTGCGCGACCACATCCACTCCTGCTGTAACAGCAAATTTGTGGGCCTTATAAGAATTGGCATGCATCAAGACAGGCAATTCGTATTGGTGACTTTCTGTGATAATTTTGGTGGCTTGTGCAAGAGTGATCACCGGTAGATTGCGATAGGCTCCAAATCCTGTCTCGTAAAAAACCTTCACACAATGGGCTCCTGATTCTTTAACTCGCTTGATAATCGCAACAGGAGAATGGTTATCAGGTTTGTATTTTTTAGGGGTTTTGTCCACTTGGCGAAAATCATAAATAAAATTGGGGAACCAATTGAATCGATCAGCTTTAGGCACATAGACCATCGGGTAGCCATTTGCCATTGTCAAGGCACCACCACAGTCGTAAATGTCAGGATGGACAGGAGAGGCCTTGATTTGATCAATGACTTTTCTGGAAACAACATTCAAGTCCACTAAGGTGGTGAATCCAAAATAAAGGTAGCTCTTAGGAAGCTGTTCTCTATAGGCATTAACAATGTCAGGCATCTGGTCATAATGTTGGAAGCCAAAACCAGGGATTCCCAGCAGGTGGACATGTGCATCAATCAAACTTGGCATCAAAAAACGCCCTGAGCCATCAATGCTTCCACTCTCTTTCTCCATCTGCTCCGATTTTCCTATCCCCACTTGGGTAATTTTCCCTTTTTCCATGATGACATAACTATTCTTGATCGGTTGTGCATGCTCTGGTGAGATAAGGGTGACATTGTAAATCACAACCCTTTCTAAGGGTGCTGCTGGAACATTTGAGTGAAGGAACACGATGATGGCAAAAATAGAAATCACGGTGAATACATAGTTTTTTTTCATTTTTTCCTCCCACAATGAATAGGATTGATTGTTTAAAAATGCTGAAGAAATGACAAACGCAATCGAATTGCTTGAACAAGGGTATAAGAATGGGTAAAAATGAATCAATTGAAATGGAGTGAGTTCGGATTATAAAGGTGTCAGGCCCTCTTTTAAGGGAGTCAAACAATTTTTGGTCAGGTAAGCGGCAAATCAACCACATCTTCCACACTTGTTTGTTTTATGCCATATTGGTTAATATAGGTGTTCCAGAAAAGTGTTTTCTTAAAGTTTCCCCCTTTTTTCAAAGGGGGCTAGGGGGATTTTAAAAATATTTTTCTGGAACACTATATAATCTCAGAACTTGTTTGAAAAACCTGATTCTGATGGAAAACCGTCTCATTGGTGACTGTTTTGAGAAAATTTTCGTTAAACAGGTGGGGACCTTAAATTTTCTCAAAAATCGGCTCAACGAGATCGATTTTTCTCTAATAGATTCGGATGATACCTATGGATGAAAACGACAAAAAAGGACGTATCTTGATTGTGGATGACACCTTAAAAAATATCCAAGTTTTGGGGGGGATTCTGCAAAAAGAAGGCTATCAGATCAATGTGGCCCAGAATGGATTTCAGGCGCTTGATTCGGTGGCGACTATGCCTCCTGATTTAGTATTAC
>JANQHV010000619.1 GCA_028282505.1 SAR324 cluster bacterium
AACCAGAGCCTTCATGACGTCTTCCACTGAATCGCTAACTCCTGTCACTTTTTCGACAGCATCAATAATGATGAAACTCAAAGCCTGATAATACACCTGATCGACCTTGGAAATTTTCCGATCCAATTGCTTGAGTTCTTTTTGTTTTTCGTTCAAAAGTTTACATTTATACTGAAGGACCTCATGATAATACGCCAATCTTAAAAAGGTTTTATCCTTTTCTAAAGAAAGAACAGTTTCTTTCAAGCGAACAAATCTTTTTTCTGAATAGGTCAATGTTTGGTTTTCCCGCCGGATGGGCTCCAGGTTTGTTAAATCAGGGCTGCCATCGATTTGAAATAATTTCTTTTTAGGAAAACTTTTAAAGGAGGACTTTTTGATGGCTTTACAAAAATCGGGACCATGGAATGATAAAACATGATCAAAATTTTCTGTCTTCCCAGAATCTCTTTTGGCAACAGTCGCTTTGTATCCCAGAGAAGAAAATCGCTTTTGTAAAACAGTCTGGTAGGCTTGGTACAAATCTTTTGGTAATAGAATTAAAAAAGGACAACTTTTTTCCACCTGTTCCAGCGTGTCATTGAATACCCCCGGATCTTTCAAGGACTCCACAGGATTAGACATCCTTTTCCTCCCTTGTGCCATATAATTTTCTCCCCTTTGCTAATACAATATGATAATATCCTGCTGACCAGTTTGATTGCCTATGTTATCATGAATAATGGCACAGCATCTATTAAAATTGGAACTGCATAATATGTGCCCTTATTTTAATTGAGCTGTTGCCAAACAATAAAGGTTTATTGTGCTTCATCATTTAACAATCATACAGGCTCATGAACATTTGAATGCTACAGAGAAAGCCATGTCATCTAAAAAATGCAGAAGACGGGAAAAGCGCGTCATTGGTGCTGTTCAAGTCGTCTATGATGGTGAAAAAGTCATTGCCTACAACTTAAGTATCTCCGGTATTGCTTTTAACGTTAATAAAAATTTTAATAAAAAAATCGGAAAATCCGTTCCCCTGACCATTGTTATCCCCAAAAGTACAAAGTCGGCAAAAAAGCAAAAAGTGACGTTAGAAGCAGAAATCAAATACTCCCGGTTCGATATCACCTGGAATTCCCACATCATCGGTCTAGAATACAAAAAATATTCCAAGGGTGATAAGAAGCGCCTCAAGCAGCTCGTTCATGCTTTAGATCAGATGAATCTTTTTTTTGGGGAAAGGTATTTTGATCACACTCAAATAGAAAATTTCAACCATTCTTGAAAACGGGACAAACATTTTTCACTTTCCGAGAAACCCCACACATCCCCAAAAATAAAACAAAACCTGCAATTGCAACAATACGAGTTTGGGGCCAAAACAATGGTTCATACTCTAAAATAAGTTGATGAGAGCCAGCAGGAACGTAGATGCCCTGCATGGTCAAATTGACCCGATACAAATGTGTTGGTTTCCCATCAACGAAGGCTTTCCAACCAGGGTAGAACGTGTTGGTTACAACTACAAACTGAGAAGTTGTTGCAGAATAACGAATAGAAAATCGGCTGCCAGCTTCCTGGGTAACTTGAAGTAACTGAGGATTCACATCATGCCCTTCTCCAGGAAAATTCTCCATCCATGCTGGAAGTTTATCAGCTGCTACATAAGCAACCTTCAAGTTTTCAGCAAATGTTTCCATAGTATATGCAGACATTTGTGTTTCTGATAACCAGCTCAGTTGATCCACAAAGAAAGCTCTGGGCAATGCGTCCTTATTTTCAAAAACTTCAGAAAACTCATCTGAATATACTTTTTCCCAACTTTTAGCGGGCAATAGGTTGCTAAAATCAAATACTTGAGGACGACTCAAGGGGCGCTGAATTAAATAGCGCACATTGAGTCCACTGAATACCTCTTGCAACAATTCAGGTTTACCTTTCCAATCCAACTCCATGAAGTTTTCATTTTTACGAATGAGTTCAAAAAAATGCTGCATCTGAGCAGGATAAACCGCCAATTGGTATTTCAAATGGCTCAATTCAACAGCCATACTGTTACGGGGGAACAAAAAATTTTCCAAAGAAATCACCCGGAACAATCCTGGCTGTTGTTTGAGAAAAGCAACATAACTTTGTTCTTGATAAGGGGGCAAACGAGGAGAATATTTTCTCCGGGGCACACCCGCCCAACATTCAAACAAAAGGATTCCACAGATCCCCAATATGCCAACCGGCACTACTTTTCCATATCTCAGTAAAGCTGCTGATACCACTCCAAATACCAATGTCAAACCAACCCATCTGGTTGCCAACTGCCAACCATGATCCTTGACCTGGAAATCAGCACGCCATGAAACATTGAGCAACCCGGCCAATACAATCAACACAGTCATCCCCAGTGCCCAGTATCCATAACGCTGCACAACCTGGCGATTCTGCTGTAATAAAAAATTCAGGAAGGTCCCTATCAATACCAACAAACAGATATGCAGAGTTGGCGCAAAATAACGAAAAACCCACATTCGCCCATATAGTGGTATATAACCAGAATATTCCGCAAACCAGGGAACGATTCCATAGTTTTTCAATACATACAGAATTGGCCAAATCCAAAATAAATGGCTCGTTCGATGAATCTCTTGACGAAACAACCAGACACCCAACAAACACAAAGAGCCAACAATTCCGATATGTCCAACCTGTGCAATTTTATCCCAGTCAGGATGAACCACCAAGCCTTCCCATCCTCCAACGTAGCGGATAGGCCAGCCCAATAAAGCATCTACCGGTAAATACAAATGGCCGACTCCTTCCCGCGTTTCTCCCTGCATCACATTATAAAACAAATGAACCCATTGCGGGGAAGTCCATAAGGCCCCAGCCAGGAAAATTCCCAGCCATAATGCCGTATAAGAGAAAAAAGGCCGTTTGAGTTCAAGGAGGCGAACAAAATAATAAATCCAAATGAAGGTCAAAAGGGCCAGAGTGGCTTCAGGCATTCCTGTCGTAAACAACAAATGAATCGAAAGTCCGATGCCTCCTATATTCCAAAGGTTTGGTTGACGAACAAACTTTTCTGTAACCAATAAACTGAAGGGAAATATACAGAAAGCAAGGGTTTCTCCACCAAACCCGGTTGCGAGAGGAATGCTACCAATGAGAGGACTAGCAATAGCCAGAGGCACAGCAACCAGTAACGAAATTTCAAACAAACGCAAAAATTGGAAAATCGCACAGCTGAATCCAACCATCATTGCTAAATAAATCATATCCCACCAGGCAGGATCGACCCAATAAAACAACAGCGACAAAGGATTGAACAACATCTCGTGCCCAAACGCAAACAAGGGCACCCCAAGCCCCGTATATGGGTCCCACCAGGGCCACTCTCCCTTTCGAAATGCATGGTTTTGGTATTGATAGACAGGATGATACTGCCCTGGTGCATTCCAGCCATCTCGACTGGGAGGCCCGTCATGTGGAACCAGTGAATAAGGTACCTTGGCTGCTGTTTTCACAGAATGGGATGTGTATAAATCAACATTTGGCAGGCCATCGACGGGCAGTCGATTGTACTCAATGAAAGTACTATCCCAAAAAAAAGCAGGAAAATAAGCGAGGACTAAAAAAAAGATGGAACCAATGAAAACCAGACAAAAGGAATAAGGAAATCTTTTCATTCCGATTTCTTGCTCTGTATGTCTAAAAGTGCTTCTTGCAGCGCAAAATTGAGACTGCCATCTTTCCCAAACAAATGTTGCCATTGCCTGGAAAAATAAACAAAATCGTCATTTTGCTGATGCTGATAAAAATTATCTGCATCATGCAGTTGTAACGTCACAAATGGAGTATACAAATTACGAAACCCTTTTTGCTCTAAACGAAGACACAAATCATAGTCAAAATAGCGGGTTTGGTAAGTTTCATTAAATCCTCCAACGCTCTCCAATACTTGTCGGGAAATCATGGCTAAATTTCCACTGAGCAACCAGTAACTTCGTAAGGAAATTAAACTGTTGGTATCACCCGTTGCATCAGCAGGTTCATTATGGAAGATATTGAGCGGTCCTTGTCGAGATAAAACCAAACCCGCCGTTTCGATGCAGTTACGATCATTCAATAACTTTCCAGCAACCAAACCAACTTCTGGACGCTGTGCCTGCTCTAAAAAGTTATCCAACCAATCAGGATACAGCGAGTGAAAAGGTTGAAATACAAAACATAGCTGCTCTCCTTTGCTTTGACGGACTGCCTGGTTCAAGTTAGCAGGAAGTGTTTGCGAGTGATCATAGACAACAAACTGGATGGGAATACTATCCAACGCAAAAGTAACCGGATCTGGAATTTGATCAACCAGTATGATGATCTCAACATGAGGGTATTCTATTTGTTGGACAAACGAATCCAGGAAATGAGAAGAGGGCAGATTCACCTCATTCAGACGAACAATCATGGAAACAATCTCATCTCTTCTGACAGGACGGCGAATACGAAACATGAAATGCTCCAGATCCGAAATGGTCCCTTCTATTTTTAAACGTTTCATGCAATCCTGGAGTACTTCACGTTGGTCATCCTGGGTGCGTGGTTTATTATCAGGAGATACCGAAATGGAAGCAGGGGCCTGTCGCCAGTAGTATAAGATTTTGTGGATATGAGAAACTGTACCAGCCTGTTCAATGCAACGCAAAAATAAGTCATAATCCTGTCCCTCTCTGCCTTCTGTCCATCCACCAACTTGCTGCACCAAACTCCACCGCATTGTTGAAAGTTGCCCCACCCAGTTGTGACATAAAAACATGTCCCAGTTAAAATCTGGTTTTAAAAAACACCCCACCAGATTTCCCTTCATGTCAACAATGGCCGAGTCTGTGTAAACAAAATCAACAGCTGGATCTTCATTGATGTGTTGAGCCACTTCAAACAGGGTTTCTGGAAAAATCAAATCATCGTGATCCACCAAAGAGATGTACTCTCCAGTGGCCAACTCCAAAGCGGCATTGGATGCCCCAGAAATTCCTCTGTTCTGAGACAAATGTGTGACTTGCAGACGAGCATCCAACTGTTGGTATTTCTCTAAAATCGGACGAACATGAGGAGCCGGAGAGGCATCGTTGGCAATGCACAACTCCCAGTGAGGATAGATCTGTTGTAACACGGAATCCAATGTTTGTATAAAAATCTCTTCTGGAGGATTATAAACCGGCATGATGATACTAAACACCGGATGATGAGAAAGTCCATCAATCCGTGTTAATATCTCTTGAGAATTCAAAACCTGCGACCTTTGTTTGACTGCAATCTGACGACGATCCAAAAAGGCAGATGAATCACTGCTAGACAACCCCGTTCCATAGAAAATGGTTCTTCGAATTTTGCGTAATATTCTTTTTAACATTTCAATAAAACTACTTCTGCTAAATACACGACAATAAATGAAATCGTTATCATCTCCCTGGGCGGGCCCCTCCAAAAAGAGAGATCTCAAATATTTGAAAGTTGGTCCCTTTTTTATATACCAAAACGGCTGTATAAATAGCAACAGAGAGCATCACAATAGGAGGAGTGCTGGGCCAATCAAGGTAATAGGAAAGGCTCAACCCCACAACTCCTTCAAAAGCCCCCAACAACCCACCGAACAAAAACATCTGCCACAAATGTTTAGCCACCATCTGGATGGTGGCGGCAGGGACAATGAGGATGGCTAATGTTAAGATCAATCCTACTGACTGGAAGGATAAGATCGTCGCAATACTGATCACAACTTCTAAGATGGTACGTGTGGTGAGGATGGGCCAACCACGACGGGCTGTGTAAGCAGGATCAAATAAAAACGCCTTGATCGGAGAATAAAAAAAAAGTAGGAGTAAAAATGATAGGCAGACAACAGCAATGGTCAACCCATTGTCAGTCCATGATACTGCCAGTAGATCTCCAAGAATGAAATGATCCAGGGAAATGGGCAGTTGATTTCGGTAAATATGATAAAGGAGCAGACCCAAAGAAAAATTAAAACCAATGATAATAGCACTTCCTGTGGTGTGATCGGTACGTTGATGGATGGCAAAAGCCAAACTGAGCAGGCGAGTTAAAATAACAGCGAATATTCCCCCAATGAGTAAGCTCCAGGTGGAACGTCCCATCCAAATATAAGCCACTACTAAGCCAGGCAAGAGTGCATGGGCCAGACTCTCTACCTGAAGTGCTGAGCGTTGTGTCACAACAATACTGCCTGCCATACCTC
>JANQHV010000656.1 GCA_028282505.1 SAR324 cluster bacterium
GGTAATGTTGCCGTGACTCTTCCACCCACATGGCAAATTGAAGCTTCAAAAGAAATAGATTTGAGTCGTCTTGACTTTAATAAACTGCGAAGCGAATTCCCGCAAAAAAAACACAAAAATATCCAGTTTGCCGATCTCCGCGAATTGATGGAAATCAAACTCAATCAGATGTTGGCTCAAAACAAAACCAGAGGCAGTTTTTTGGAGAGGTTTCAAAAAGTAATTGATGATTACAACTCTGGGAGCAAAAGCATTGAGCAGGCATATGAAGAGTTACTTCGTGAAGCTGAAAACTTGAATGAGGAGCAGAGTCGAGCTTTTCAGGAAGGATTGACAGAAGCAGAGCTTGAAATCTTCGACCTGCTAAAAAAAGAAAAACTCACCAAAGAAGAAGAAAAAAGCATCAAGTTGGCGGCTCAGGCTCTCTTGAAAAAGTTGTTTGATGCCAAAAACAAAATCCTGATCCAGGAATGGCATCGAGAAAAGTCATCACAAGAAAGGGTGAAACGCAATATTCAAAAGATTCTCAATAAACACTTGCCTCCATCCTATGACCGAGAAATCTTTACCGAAAAAACGGATGTTGTCTTCCAGCATTTTTATCACATGGCAGAACAAGGATACGGGTTTGCCGCGTGATTGGACATAAGGAAGAGTGAAATGCATTTGATTGTCCCAACATGATCCTCTGAGAATACCGCTATTCAGTCACTCGAAACAATCTATGTTTTGACAAATTTCCATAAGATTGATTATTATCTACTCTCCTGATATCAAGTTGCATTTCCTTTCCTTAATCCTCTCTCAGAAAAAGGAAGAGGAATCAGACAGAGTCAATCACAGAGTGAGACCAGGTCAGGCAAAAGAAGTTGAAAAATATTTGGCTATTTGAGAGGAATAAGATCAGAGAAATGAGTGGGAATTTAAAAAGTGGGAAAGTCATCAAACTGCTGAACGATACCAAAATTTAATGACAATGACCTTCCCACTACTGGAGGTAATGCTAAGCTATCAGGATATGATCCATATACTTGGCAAGGTAGGAGTAATATGAAAATGCTCAAATGAGTTGTAACAATATTTTTCTGGTTTGACTATCAGTAAATCTACGTAGAATGTGTTTTTTTTTGAAAATTATTCAGCATGAAGGATGATAATGGATGAAGTTTTAGTAGTAAATTTCAAATATGTTGCTGAAATCAAATTAAACAATATCGAAATATCCATTTTATCGGAAAACCTCGGCAAATTAAAAAAATGCTACAAAGAAACAGATATATTTGGACAGAAACTTGATTTAACAGGATTGGAGTTATACTTTGATCTTTCGGATGAATTTGTTCACCATTCATGTGACCGGCAAAACGAAAATCAAGAAGCAAATGAATACATATTGAAAAAGGGGACAGATTTATTTATTCCCATTTCTTCAAAAATTGATACAGATATCTGGTTGGAGTATATCACCAAGCATACGGACAACAACATTTCTGCTGCAATTGAAAGCCAATTATTAGAGGATTATCCATATAAGATACAAATTACCCAAATAGAAATTCCTCAAAATACTCATCCGTTTTATCTGGATATTTACAATCAAGCGTCCAATGATTTTTTTCAGCTAGAAAACCGTACCTTACATTTTGAGAAGAAGAATCTACGACTGGATATAGGAATTGCTGGAGAACTCCGCATAGGAGAATTTGAAACTTTGCAGGAAAACACTCCCTATGATTTTTTTAAAAAGGCCCATCCCTCAATTTTTAAACAGTTTTTTTGTTTCCGAAACAAGCCTTTTGTGGGCGGAAAAGAATTATTTTTTACAGAAGAAGCAAAACAACAACCCGTTTTTGCATTAAAAACGCTGCTGACAGAAAAAGACATCATAGAAAAAATTGATTCAAAAATCGAAATTGAACAAATCACATTTGGTAAGACATTACGGTTGTCTATTCCCACCCCTCATAGCTCAAATTAATTTGATTCTGCTGGAATTTTTCTAAGACACTTCGGTAAATATTCTGCTCAGTATTTCTTCGTTGCCTCGGCTTGCAAAGGTACCGCAGAGTTAATTCGATTCCTGCGGGTTTGGATTGATTTAATTTGATGTAAACTGATGGAGTGAGGGTCTTGAAAACAATGACTTCATTTTTTAAATGTTTCAATGCCTGTTCTGCTTTAGTCACAATTTCCCCTATATGGGCATTTCCAATTTCCAGCAAGAGAGATTCGGCTCGTTTCCAATCGCTCTTGGGAGTGATGATCACAGACACCTCATTCCAAATATAAGGAAAACTTTTCGTATAGTTGATAATGGGTTCTATGTGGATCAGGCTATTAGGAACTTTGATGATGCGTCCTGTACTTTGATCTCCCCCACTCCAATTGCCAATTTCCAGGAGAGTGAAATATAAAATCCCTGTTGCCACCACATCTCCTTGATGGGAACCAATTTGAATACGGTCTCCCTCAGTAAACACTCCTCGCCAAAAGTTGGTGCCCCATCCAGCTAAATTCAAGAGCATTTCTTTATGAGCAATGGTTAAACCAGCAGCAATCAAACCCAGTACCGTTAATATGGAGTGCAGACCTAAAATCCATTGACGTCCTACTAAAAAAATTCCTAACGCAAGCGTCGTATATAAACTAGCCTGTCGCCAAGTGTAACGGACCTTCACATTTTCTGTTTGTTTGGCCACAATGCGGTTGATGACGATATGGATGATCCAAAGCGAGAAAATTATCAGAAATGTACTCAATAGTTTCATGATTGGTGTAGCTTGTACATCAGGAACGGCACTCCACCATTTTTGTAAAATTTCCATAATTTTTGGTTAATTGCGTTTCTAAAAGTTTCGAATGATAAATAATCGTCTCTCTGTTAAAATAATAGCAAAAATACATTCTCTTATAAAACGACCAACATTAAGAGTATTCATGGGATTAATATACGCAGATGTGAATTTAATCAACCCAAAAGAGCCTGATTTAAATGAGTTAACAGTAAATGCCTTGGTAGATACAGGAGCAATTACACTTTGCATTCCTGAGCATGTAGCAATTCAACTCAAGCTTGATGAACTGGAAAAACGTGAGGTAAAAACAGCAGAAGGAAAAAGTTTATTGGTTTCCTATGTTGGTCCAATTCAAATCAAATTCGAAAACAGAAATTGTTTCACAGGAGCACTGGTCTTAGGAGATACAGTTTTGTTAGGTGCGGTTCCTTTAGAAGATATGGATCTGGTGGTAAATCCCAGAAAACTTGAAGTAACTGTCAATCCCGATAGTCCAAATATCCCGTCTGCTGTAGTCAAAACCATACGGGTCTGCCCTAATCATTCTCTTTAATTGCAAGCAACAGTTGTAGCTATGATGAAGCATACATTGAATTTAGTTCGAATATTCATTTGCATCTTGATCTTGGGTATCCTCCAAACTTGTGATTCTTCAAACAACTCATCGGAACAGGATCAGGGTGACGAGATTTCTGTCAATCCTTTGGATGATCAAATGACGGAAATATTGGAACAGTACCAGGGTGATGGAATTTCTGTCAGTCCTTTGGATGATCAAATAATGGAAATTTGCCAGGGCTCCTTCAGTGAAGACACCTCTCAAAATTTGCCATTGGATCAAATTCAGCTTCCAGACGGATTCACCATCTCTATCTATGCAAACAATATAGAAGATGCCCGATCCATGGCACTCAGCAAGGCGGGAATACTTTTTGTGGGAAACCGTCAGTCAGGAAAAGTTTATGCTGTTTTGGATTGTAATTCTGACCACCAGGCCGACCAGGTTTTGACCATTGCAGAGAACCTGAATTCACCCAATGGCGTGGCACTATACGATGGAGCACTGTATGTAGCAGAAATCAATCGAGTTTTAAAATATACCCATATCCCACTTGACCAAACAGCATCTCCGCTCACCGTCAACGATAACTTTCCTTCTGATGGTGCGCATGGATGGAAATTCATCCGCTTTGGTCCCGATGAAAAGCTCTATGTTCCGGTTGGGGCTCCATGTAATGTATGTCAACAGGAGGATGAACGCTACGCAGCCATCCATCGCATGAACCCTGATGGCACAGAACTGGAAATTTTTGCAAGTGGTGTTCGCAATACTGTAGGTTTCGATTGGCATCCCATTACTCAAGAACTGTGGTTTACCGATAATGGCCGTGATTGGCTAGGTGACGATCTGCCGCCCGATGAATTAAACCATGCTCCACAATCAGGATTACACTTTGGATTTCCTTTCTGTCATGGAACAACGACCACTGATCCAGAATTTGGTAATAGCAATAGTTGCAGTGAATTGACACCAGCAGCCAGAGAGTTGGGACCCCATGTGGCAGCCTTGGGCATGCGGTTTTATACAGGAAATATGTTTCCTGCTGAATATCGAAATCAAATTTTGATTGCGGAACACGGTTCCTGGAATAGGAGCATCCCGATTGGCTATCGCATTACAATGGTAAAGCTTGAAGACAATCAACCCACTGTTTATCAAGTATTTGCAGAAGGATGGTTACAAGGGAGTGAATCCTGGGGGCGTCCTGTCGATGTGCTGGTGATGCCCGATGGAGCCCTGTTGGTTTCTGATGACAAAGCGGATGTGATCTATCGTATCGCATACCAGGATTAATTTCAGGTGAACTATTCATTATACTACCGAAACAACCTCATTCAATCGGACTGCCATGAGGTCCATTAGAGAATTATATCGAATCGGAGCAGGGCCGTCGAGTAGCCATACGATGGCACCACGAAGAGCGGCGGGTATATTCCACCAAAAATATCCCCATTCCCATCGGTTCCAAGTCACCTTATATGGGAGCCTGGCTGCTACAGGAAAGGGGCATCTTACCGACAAAACAATCAGCGAAGTCTTCCATCCACATTCTCTGGAAATCATCTGGAAACCAGAAGAAGAGTTACCCTTGCACCCCAATGGAATATATTTTGAGGCACTGGATGACGCTGGAAACATTTTAGGGGATTGGGAAACCTACAGTGTTGGAGGTGGTGCTTTGCTGGAGGACATGCAAGCAGAACCAGTGTATCCGCTCAGTACTATGGCAGAGATCATGGCAGAGTGTGAAGCAACCGGTGAATCTTTTTGGGGCTATGTTCAGAATCACGAAGGCATGGCGATCTGGGATTTTTTGGAAGAAGTTTGGCAGGCCATGACCGATTGTATCAATAGGGGACTCCGTCTTGAAGGATCATTGCCTGGTGGTTTGGGAATCCCGCGAAAAGCTCGTTCGCTCCATCGGAAAACATCGATGTTGGATATGAGTTTGAGACGTGATGGATTTCTGGCAGCATTCGCCTATGCGGTTTCTGAAGAAAATGCAAGTGGTGGATGTGTGGTGACCGCACCCACCTGTGGTGCCAGCGGAGTGGTTCCTGCCGTTCTTCGATACTTGGAAGTGACAATGGAGTGTCATCCCACTGATATTCAACATGCTCTTGCGACTGCCGGTCTGATCGGTAATATTGTCAAACAGAATGGTTCCATTTCTGGTGCCGAAGTTGGCTGTCAAGGAGAAGTTGGGGTTGGTTGTGCGATGGCAGCAGCTGCGGCAACTCAATTATTAGGAGGAACAGTCCGGCAAATTGAATATGCTGCTGAAATGGGTCTGGAACATCATCTGGGTCTCACCTGTGACCCTGTGCTTGGCCTTGTCCAAATCCCATGTATCGAACGAAATGCTCATGCTGCTGTCCGGGCTCTCAATTGCAGCAACTTTTCCCTCTTATCGGATGGTTCCCACAAAATCTCTTTTGACGCTGTCGTCTCAGTCATGCTGGAAACGGGAAAAGCATTGCCCAAACTCTACAAAGAAACTTCAACTGGAGGACTGGCAAAGGTCTATGAACAGCATATTCGCGCCAAAAATACTTAATCATTAGAAAGCTCTTATGTCTTCCTCCGATCAATTTTATGAGCAGCTTGCCGGGTTTGCTGATTTTTCCCAATTTGCGCAATTGGAATGGTATTCTCCTCTACCTTCCAACTGGTTTGTCGTCATTACTGATGTTCAAGGTTCCACAAAAGCAATTCAGGATGGGAAATATAAAGAAGTCAATGCGCTGGGGGCCGCTTCTATTGTGGCATTATTAAATGCCATCAAACCTATCAAGGTGCCGTATGTGTTTGGAGGAGATGGCGCAACGGTATGTATTCCATCATCACGAAAGCAAGCTATTGAATCAGCTTTAGTTGCCACAAAACAGATGGCTGAAAAGAGTTTTGGACTGCAATTAAGGATCGGAATGGTACCCATGAGTGTCGTTGGGCATAGTGGGCACCAAATACTTGTTGGAAAGTACCAGCCTTCACCGCGTTACCAACAGGCCATGTTTCAAGGAGATGGCCTTGGATATGCGGAAACCTTGGTCAAAGACCCTAAGCCAGATAACCTTTTTTTGATATCAAACACTCAAATTGAGGCAAAAGGAAGTTTTGAAGGATTTGAATGTCGCTGGAATGAAATCCCCAGTCCCCACGAAGAAACAGTAGCACTTTTAGTCCAGGCTTTGGAACAAACCACTTCTACCAAGGAAACGATCTACGCAGCAGTCTCACAAAAG
>JANQHV010000013.1 GCA_028282505.1 SAR324 cluster bacterium
TCGACTACGCAGACGATCCATCGCCGTATCGACGGACCGCTTGAAAATCGAAAAAAATCCTGCGCAAATTCGTGTAAGTTATTTCTGTCGCCTTCCTTATTCCATCAAGTACCTAATTTAATACTATCAGTCACCACAAACCGATTCATCAGCCAACTGTTTTTTTTCATAATGGTGTTAGGGTTTGTTGGGTTGGGCAGTGCTCCTCCAGTTGTTGCACAAGATCCGCCGTCCGATCTAAAAATACAAACACAGTCCTATTTTCTGGATCAGCTCAATGAAATATATATTTACAAAAATGCTACACTGGAATGGGCGGATATCCGTTTGGAAGCCGGAGAAATCAAGCTGGATCAAAAAAATCAAACGGTGACGGCTTCTCACTTTGTACGATTCATTGATTCCCGTATTATTGCCATTTTAGATCGCCTGGAAATTGACTTAAAAACACAACAAGGGATTTTTTATGATGTTGCCCTATATGATGCCACCACACAAGCCTATTTGACGGCAGAAGAAGTGCACAAAATAGGAAAACTGCATTTTGTGGCCAAGACCTGTTCTCTGACAACATGTGAACCTAATGACCCGGCCTGGCAAATCGAGGGGCAACAAGTCAATTATCAAGGAGAAAATTTTTCATCAGCACAAGGGGCGACCTTATTGGTCAATGACATCCCTGTCTTCTATTTTCCCTATTTGCTTTGGCCCACTGTTTCAAAACGTCAATCTGGATTTCTGGCTCCAGAGTATCAGATTCTGGATAGTAATTCGCCAAAATTTAAGTTGGGATTCAAGTTGAGAATACCTTATTTTTGGGCCATTGCAGATGATCAAGATTTAACTGTGCTGACCGACTATATCGAACACCGTGGCATTGGTGCCGGATTTGACTACCAATATGCCTTTCGAGAAGGACTTCGGGGCGAATTGAAGTTCTGGCAAATACGAGAACGTGATGAACGAAATCCAGGATTAGAAAGTGGTCAGCTTGAAGAAGAAGAAATTTCAGGTGCTGACTTGCGTCCTCTGCGTTTTAAATTGGAGTTCAATCACAGCCAGGCTTTGGGAGATCGCACACAATTT
The DNA here is from genome assembly GCA_028282505.1 of SAR324 cluster bacterium. Taxonomy (GTDB): domain Bacteria; phylum SAR324; class SAR324; order SAR324; family NAC60-12. The sequence continues at coordinate 1,087 of JANQHV010000013.1, forward strand.
ATTTTTGCAGGACAAATTTTTAGTGACAGCCAATTTCAACGGGAATATGAACGCATTCGAGAACCCAACCCCAATTATGCCCAGCACCTCAATGCCAGTGTTTCCCGCCAATTTGATACAGGAGATTTCTCGTTTCTCATTGACCGAGAACTGGTTTATGAAGAAATCGCTCTTTTGAATCGGAACTTCATTGAGACCAGAGTCCAACGTTTACCAGAAATTGCTTTCCATTACAGTGATCGTTTGTGGTCCAGTCCGCTGACTTTGGAAACAAGTGGTGTTGCTACTCGTTTCCACAGGGATGATGGATTGGTCGGCTGGCGTGAAATCATCACACCACGCCTCCATTATCAATTTTCTCTGTTCCAATCGTTCAATGCCACATTGAGCTACGGCAGAAGGCTATCCTACTACCAGGTTCATAATCCTGGAGATACAGTTTTTTATGATAATTTGGAAATTGCCCTTGCTCCCAGAGAAAATAAAGAGTTTGCCTATGGAATTGATGTCATGGAAGCAGAAGTTCGCACAACATTTTCACGCATTTGGACATTAGACGATAATGTTTTCAGCCGATTCAAACACTTGATCACACCACGGGTTCTGTTTGAATCCAGCGGCGATGTCAATCAGGATAAGTCACGTTCCATTGTTTTACCAACTCTCAGTGATCCAGAACCAGATCCCGTTGATTTTTTTGACAAGGAAGATAGCATTCCAGGGAAACAGTTGTTGATTTTTCGTTTAGACAACTTGCTCCTGGCTAAAAAGCATTTACAGGAAAGGGAAGTCACCTTAACCCCTCGCTCGATAAAACTTTTGAAGGATCGTCAATTGGATCATACGGTTCTAAAACCTTTAGAACAACTGGTCAACCAAAAATTTTCTTCGGAAGCTGAATTTTTAAACCGATTCACCACGATACTGGGGCGTCAACTCACCCCAGGACAAGAATCCTTGATCTTATCCTATACACAAAAAGGTGTACGACGTCGCTCTTCCCAGACAATTCAAAAATCAGGCAATGAAAGTTCCAGTTGGGTACTTTCTCGTTTAAATATCATCCAGCGCATCAACTTGTTTCATCTCGATAAAGACTATATCCCCAAAGGTCCTGCCATTGAAGATCAAGAAACAGAACCTGGGGATGCCTTATTACCATTGCAAGTGGAATGGAGCCTCAACCCGGGTCCTCGATTTTCAGTGGACTTTTTTCTGCGTTACAATTATCAGGACAGTCGTGTTGTTGAATCCAAAGCGACCTTCAATGTTCGGGTGAGCCCCAATAACCAGGCATTGATTCGATTTCACAATAACGAAGATTCGTATCGTACTCCAGATGATGTCTTTCATGAAAAAACGAATACCCTCAGTTTTGGCAGTACCTTCGAAGCCAATGATGATTTGTCTTTTGGCTTCAATGGAAAATTGAATCTCAATGTTTCTGATGAAGAGGCATTGAGAAGACGTTTGTTTGAGGATTCTTTCTTCATTGATTACCATCCACGTTGTTATGTCATTCGCCTGGTTTTTAAAGAATTGGCAGAACAAACCGTCACCAGCGGTGGTGAAGTGAAAGAGATCGTTGATCCATCCATTGCCTTGACAATCACTCTGGGAGAGGTGCTGCCCTTACCAGAAAAGGAATTCCATTTTTAAAGGCAGTGGCTTTAACTATACGAGTTTTTGTTCAGAAATATAAGCATATGATGACACATCAATACTCTATCAATTATATAGTTTCTTTCTCTTGGTTACCGGTTGTTTTACTGTTGGGATGGTGTCTTCTTCCCTCTCAGGCCTGGGCCGAAGATGAAACATCAAAGAGCATGGAGGAAAGAAGTCTGGATGCCCATGGAGTGATGTCAAGTCCTGATCCCAAATTCATTACCGAAGGATCATCTGCCAGAATTCAAGGAGTGTACTTTGGAGTGGGGTTTCGTCAAGTTCGTTTGAATTTCCGAAATAATATATCATTTGTGAGCAATGATGCAACGACCAATGGGGTGGCCTTCAACTTGGGGCATTTCACTGAATCCAGGGTACTGGAATACTCACGTCACGTCTCTATCTTGGAACTGGGACGGACTCTGGAATTTGAAGATCAACTCTTTAACTTTGTTGAGGTGATTCAGAATAATTTTTGGTATTTTTTTGCTAATCGGATTGCTAACAACTTTTATGTGCACTATGGATTGGGTCTACAGGCAGTGGAAGTGCGCATCATTTTGAAAGCCGATGAGGACGCAAGTACAGAGGATGCGTCAGAATTGGAAGATTCTTCCAAATTATCACGAGAGGATTCCTTATTAGCAGGTATGGGGATGGCTTATTTTTTCACAGATAATTTTTTCATCCAATATCGCCTCGCTCAAGGCAATTACTCCCCTCTGCTCACCGGGCAAAAAATCAATAATGTCCTGCATGGCTCCCAATTGCATACTCTGTTTTTGCAATACTACTTTTCTTTATAACTTACGTTACGTGTACAAATCTTGCTAAAGCTGGTTGGCCCTTATCGCGTGAAATTTTAGTTTTAAGCTTCAATTTCACTTTTGTCTATCAGTTTTTTCTTACCCTGTTTGTCAATAGAGAGATAAGTGATGGCTGCCTCGGTGGCTTTGAAGCAACCATACTCGTCTTCTGTTTCTCGAAGTATGGGCTCGACCCACACTGTTAAATTTAAGGTAATTGAAGTATTGCCGATTTTTTGAATGGACCCGTAACAGGAAACAATGTCTCCCACTCTCACTGGCTTAATAAACTTCATGAATTCAACGGCAACTGTCAAAGTGCGTCCCTTGGTTACTTCTTTGGCGTAAATACTCCCGGCGATATCCATTTGCGACATGATCCAACCTCCAAAAATATCACCATTGGCATTGGTATCTGCCGGCATTGCCAAGGTTCTTAGGATCAGTTTTCCATGTGGGATTTCTTCTTGTTCATGCATAGCTTCTGTCAGTCAAAAAAGCATTTATTGTGCGGGGATTTTGAAAAATAACCGAGGAGGCATGATAGAAGACGCTAAAATTGACGCCAAATATTTCTGTAGAATCGACCTTCACTCACACAGTCAATATGTATGTATCATAGACCAAAAAGGAAAGAAACAACATCATAAAAATCTGAAAAAGATGCCGTATTGATCGAAAGTATAAGGCGGATTCATCATGAGATGGAGAAACGTTATATTTTTACTTGGCCACTACCATCCCCCAGGAACATCAGATGGGGCAATCATTAGGCTAACCGAACAATAGCACTTCCCTTCCCCTCTCTAATCTGCTATTCACATTAGAGAACTATCAATTTCTGGATCACTATAGATGAAAACATAGGAACAGGAACCATTATGACAGATGAAAAATTATTGGCCGCCATAGAAGCATTAAGAGCAGAGCTGCATGAAGCAAGACAAGAGTTGAAAGATCTCAACGAGAATGTACCTGGTTTGAAAGAACTTCTGAAACAGACAGAGCAACTTCAAAACCAGGAAGAAGAAACCAATGCACTGCAAGAAGATGTCTGGGAAAAAATCGAAGAAAACACGGTCAAACAAGAAAGAAGAATAGCAGAAAGACGCAAACATGATCGTAGAAAAAACACAACGCAGCAAAAGTTTCAACGAGAAGACACCAACCTCCATAAATAATTGCTATCGAATATCCTGGCATCGCAAATTCAACATGATGCATTACCCTTACTTTCTTTTGTTTCGCAGGGAGAAACTATGAAACAGTTTCGTTATCGCTTTGTGATTGGCACAGCAGCTATCACGTTAATCCTTCTCCTCCTTTTGTCTGCAATGCTTACGGGGGATTTCCAATCAGCTTTGGGAACCGTTATCATTTTATGGGGAATCAGCGTAATTCTTCTATGGCCGCTGTCTTCCCGGTTGGGGGCATGGTACGTGAATGCCTTGTTTGAAAATTTCCACACAACTTCTACCAGTGACGGTAGTGAGAAAATCATTGAAAATCCTGATGAATATCGAAGCATTCCACAGCTTGCTTTCATGGCGCAGCATTTCAACTACATGAACTCCCAGATCCAAGAACAAAATAGGAGGCTTGAAGAGAAAACTTTACAATCCGAAGAGGCTCAAGAAATCAAAACTCGATTTGTTCGCCGCCTGTCATCTGACTTGAGGAGTGTCTTGCATGGCATTGTGGGATATACCAAAATCCTGGTGGAAGAAGAACAACGGAGTCAAAAACAATCCATGATCCATCACCTGCATAGTAAAGTTTACGATCTCTTTCAACTTGCCACCAACTGGCAAACTTCTGCAGAAATTGACTCTGGTTTGATTCGCCGCAACGAAGAATGGATTGAGCTCAAACCATTTGTTACCAATCTTGTTCAGGAAGTCAACCATACCACATTTTCTCCTCAGACCTGTATCATCATTCCCTATTCCGACACACTGCCAGAAAAGATTTTTCATGACCCCCGTTATCTGAGAGAGATGCTGTTTTCTTTGATCCGGGTCGTTTTAACCCATGCAGGCAAAGGTTCAATCACCCTGACGCTTCGTACTCAAGCAGAACATCTGTATTTTACCGTTCATGATCCCAGCATGGTTTTAACAACAGAGGAGATTCAAAAGATTTTGCAACGACACCTCTCTTTGGAAAGCCAATACAACCTCCGTTATGCAGGAGAAGGACTGGGGCTCACCCTATTGCCTGAATTGGCAAAGTTTTTGGGCGGCAGTGCCTCCATCCGCAGTGACGATCAGCAAGGGAGTTTTTTTGAAATCAGTATCCTTTTAGAAAATACCAATACGATGGAACAGGTATTCGATCCGCATGCTCTTGAGGGCAAAGATACCTTCGGACCCGAATCATTATTTCCAATAGAATCTGAAAAAACAGAGGAGTCTCCTAAAGAAGAGTCATGGGACATTCTCTGTGTCGACGACGATCCCACCAGTTTGTTCCTCTTAGAACAATTCATGAGTGGTGAACAGTACCATGTCCGCATTGCCAAAAACGGACAGGAAGCTCTGTCTCAGGTCAAAGCAAAAACGCCTGATCTCATCTTCATGGATATCATGATGCCTGGTGTGGATGGCACCGAAGCAAAACAAAAAATCAAATCGGACCCAAAATTCTTCAAAATTCCTGTGATTGCCATCACTTCCTTATCGACCGGAGTTGATCATGAACAATTACTTGAAGAAGGATTTGATGCCCATGTTGCCAAACCCTTTAGTATTGAAAAAATCAAAGAAATTTTAGCCCAACACCTCAAATCCAAAAATCAGTAGACCGCAGGTTTCTTAGTACGAGTATTCACAATAAAGTACACAAATTCTTAATCTTAATCCCTAAATTCAAAGATTTCAGATTAGGATTAAGAGTAAGACTGTGACAACAAGAATTTGAATACTTATTTCTGATTAGCTGTATTTAGACCGCATGCATTAATACTTATGGCACGAGCAACCAGTTCCCCTAAAAAAAATATGCACCCTTCCTCAAAACAGGATGGCAGTGTTTTCAATGTAGTCTTGTTTGGAGGTACCTTTCGAGAAACGCAGCCTGAGGAAGGAGTGAGCCATATTAAAATCAAAGCAGAGGAAGTGGAGAACATCATCGGTTATGCAGAACATTGGAATTTTGAGATGAAGCAGCGTCAGGAAGCGATATTAAAAGCAGGTTCTCAGAACACTTTTATGAAAAAAGCCTTCCACATTCTGAACAAATCTACTTTTCCTGCTGAAGTTACTGGTGAAGACTTGGTTGGGTATTATCCATCCAAAAGTGTTCTCAAATTGCATCAAGAACTCAAACAAGAACCTGATAATCCAAACACTCGCATTCAGATGGTCTGGAAAGTTGTCAAAAGTAATCAAAGTTTTCCCATTGAAACATACCGGGCCTTGCTGTTACAAGCAGCCATTGCATGCACTTTGGGAAAATTGAAACTCGCTGACCTCCACAAAGTCTTATATCTGCAAGGAATCTATTACAACCGCCTTTTCAAATTCAGTCGGGAACGTCTGGCGAAAATTCAGTCTCAATTAGAAGCAGAAGTGGAATCGAATGAAAAGGACGAAGAGCAGGAAAAACAGCATCAATCGTTATTAAAGCAAAGTGAGCGGATTCGAAGAAATATGTCTATTCTGAATCAAATGCTTCAGGATACCAATCGTCGATTACGAAATATCTCACATCTGGACATTGTAGTGAGTTACAAAGAAATCAAAGCCTTGACCAACAAACTGATTGAATCGCAAAAGGATGATGAAAAAAAGGAGGACATTTTGAAAGCTATTTCTACGTTGATTCCCATCTTATGTGCGATTCCTTTGCTTCATACAGAAACTCTCGAATTCACCGACTTGCTAATCAATTTTTCTCCCGAAGAATCGCTTGTTTACTTTTTCAAAGGCAGAGTACTCATGAGCACCCTCCAACTACGAGTCAGTCAATATGAGAATGGATATAAAAACAAATCCGTGCAACAACAAATCAAAG
>JANQHV010000017.1 GCA_028282505.1 SAR324 cluster bacterium
GAAAGTCGAGTTGGTTTATGCCTCGAACGATCACTAGAGATGGTAGTGGGCCTTTTAGCGATTCTTAAGGCAGGAGGGGCTTTTATACCATTAGAACCCAATCTTCCTTCCGAGCGACTGTCTTACATCATACAAGACGCTGATATCGAGGTTTTGGTGACACGAAAACATATGATTGACAAAATAGTTTCCGAGCAACCATTTCGAGCGGTTTTATTGGATGAAGATTATCAGGAGATAAATCGAAATAGCAAAGATAACCCTCTGGTAACCAGTCATCCGAAAAATTTAGCATATGTCATGTATACTTCAGGATCAACAGGAAAACCGAAAGGAGTTTTAATCGAGCATGGAAATGTATTGGCGATGCTGTTTGGATTCGAAAGTCTTGCCCCTTCCCGAAAACCTTTAATTGGAGTTTCCGTATGTTCTTTTGGGTTTGATGTTTTTATTTGGGAAATCTTTTCGGTTTTATGTTGGGGAGGAACATTCCATCTCTTTCTACCCGATTTAGTCAAGAATCCTGAAGCTTTTGTCGATTCATTAATCACACACCATGTCAGTAGTCTTTACATACCTCCTGCTCTTCTGGTGAGCGTGCTTAAAGAATTTAAAAAGAAAAATATCACCCAGATGGACCGCATTTTAGTTGGTGTTGAGCCCATCAAACAAAGGATACTGCAAGACTATAGTGATCAGTTTCCACAGGTTCGAATCATCAATGGCTATGGCCCAACGGAAACCACCATTTGCGCAACGTTTTTCCGGTTTGATTCGGCAATTGAACCAGATGATAATGTACCCATCGGAAGAGCTGTACCTGGGTATGAAGTACACCTGGTGGACTCTCTTTTACGACCTGTTCCGATAGGAATTGCCGGAGAAATTTTGATCGGTGGAGCAGGAGTGGGGAGAGGGTATCAGAATCAACCTGATTTAACATTAAAAAAATTCATCCGAAACCCGTTCCCTGGCGAATCGGAGGCCTACTATTACAGGTCAGGTGACTTAGCTCGCCGTTTATCTGATGGCAACATTATGTTTATAGGTCGATTAGACCATCAAATTAAAATTCGTGGATTTCGGATAGAACCGGGAGAGATAGAATCCGTTCTCCAATCTCATCCTTTCGTAGCAAAGGCTGTTGTCATTGACCGAGAAGATTCTCCGGGAAATGTAAGATTAGTCGCTTATTTTATTCCGAGTCACAAACAACATATTCCTTCTAACAGTGAATTCATTTGTTTTCTCAAAGAAAAATTGCCAGATTACATGGTTCCGGCTGTGTTCATGGAAATTAAGGCTCTTCCCTTGACTCATAATGGGAAACTGGACCGAAAGGCTTTACCGGTACCAAAGACTCTTCGTCCCCACTTGGATTCAGAATACAGCATGCCCGGAACAGATGTAGAACAAATTGTTTCTTCTGTTTGGAAAGAGCTATTAAACCTGGATACCGTGGGCATTCATGATAATTTCTTTGAACTGGGAGGACACTCTTTACTCCTGATACAAATGCACACCAAATTAGAAGAAAGATTAGGAAAACAAATCTCTCTTGTTGATTTATTTTCTTATACGACAATCTCTGCTTTAAGCCAATATATAGCTGAGAAGAATAAGCAACTTTCTTCTCTGCCATTGAAGACGAGCCGGGCTGAGGTCCGTCGGGCTCGCAGATCGATTATGAAAAGAAGAAGCCATGACAAGCATGAAAAATAATCAATTTATTCGTGGATAAAAAAGATGAGTGAATTCCTAGACTATTCGAATACGAATGATACGGATATAGCTATTATCGGGATGTCAGGCCGTTTCCCAGGTGCTAAAAACGTGGAAGAGTTTTGGCAGAATATTCGGGAAGGAGTAGAGTCTATTTCCTTTTTTTCCGAAGCAGAGCTCAAAGCGGAGGGTATTGATTCGGCCTTATATGGCAAAGAGAATTACATAAGGGCAAAAGGAATGCTGGAAGCAATTGATCAATTTGATGCCAAATTGTTTGGTTTCAGCCCCAGGGAAGCCGAATTGCTAGATCCTCAGCATCGATTTTTTCTGCATTGTGCCTGGGAAGCTCTTGAAAATACCGGTTATAATCCGGAACTGTACTCCGGAAGTATAGGAGTTTATGCAGGTGCAGGGATCAGCAGCTATTTACTCGATAATTTATACCCTAACCGAAACCCTTTGGAAACAGATCATGTTTCTCAAATGTTCCTGGGGAATGATGGAGAATTTTTACCTACACGAGTTTCCTATAAGTTGAACTTAAAAGGCCCTAGCATTAGTGTCAAAACAGCCTGCTCCACTTCTTTAGTCGCCATTCACCTTGCCTGCCAAAGTTTATTAAATGGGGAATGCGATATGGCCTTAGCTGGTGGTGTATCCATTAGTGTTCCCCAGAGATCTGGCTATCTATACAAAGAAGGTATGATTTTTTCTCCAGATGGACATTGTCGAGTGTTTGACAAACAGGCACAGGGAACCGTGGTTGGTAATGGGCTAGGGATCGTGGTTTTAAAAAGAATGGAAGAAGCGATTCATGACCGGGATTCTATCCGAGCTATCATCAAAGGCTCTGCCGTCAACAATGATGGTTCCATGAAAGTGAGCTACTTGGCTCCAAGTGCTGAAGCCCAGGCACACGTAATTTCCGAAGCCCTCGATATCGCTGGTGTAGAAGCAAGAGAAATCGGTTTTGTGGAAGCCCATGGTACTGGAACAAACTTAGGTGATCCGATAGAAATTGCTGCTTTGACACAAAGTTTTAGAACCAACACACAAGACAGGGAATTCTGCGCAATAGGTTCGGTCAAATCAAACATTGGCCATTTGGAAGTAGCAGCTGGAGTAACCGGTTTGATCAAAACCATTCTTTCGTTACAACACAAAAAGATCCCTCCGAGTCTCCACTTTCAGGAACCAAATCCTGAGATTGATTTCAAGAATAGTCCTTTTTACGTGAATACAAGATTAGAAGAATGGAAAACAAATGGGAAACCGCGTCGGGCTGGTGTAAGTGCTTTTGGAGCAGGTGGAACGAATGCCCATATTATTTTGCAGGAGGCGCCTTCACCAGAAGTTTCACATCAGTCTCATTCCTGGAAATTATTGATTCAATCCGCAAAAACGCAAAAAGCACTAAGACATATATCGGACAATTTAGCGGATCACCTGGATCAATATCCCAACACCAATCTTTCTGATGTGGCTTACACACTCGCTTTGGGCCGAAAGGAGCTGAATCACAGACGGTTTCTGATTTGTCAAAATTCTGATGAGGCAATCGGAGAACTTAAAAAAGAGGAATCGACACAAACCTTAAGTCTGTTTCAAGATACCAGTGATCGCCCCGTTGTTTTCCTGTTTCCAGGTCAAGGGGCACAACATGTCAATATGGGATTGGAACTTTATCAAAATGAACTTTTTTTTCGTGATCAGGTAAAATTGTGCCTGGAATTGGCCGAACCCCAATTGGGCTTTTCTTTGGAAGATCTACTATATCCGCATGAAAAGAACTTTAATGAAGCTGTCAGCAAGCTACAACAAACCAATATTGCCCAACCAGTACTCTTTATTATCGAATATGCTTTGGCAAAATTATGGATGGAATGGGGGATCTATCCGGAATCCATGATAGGACATAGTCTGGGAGAATATGTTGCCGCCTGCTTAGCTGGTGTGTTGTCACTAAAAGACGCTCTTTCATTGGTTATCAAACGAGGAAGTTTGATGTGGCAAATGCCACATGGTAAAATGCTGGCTGTTCCTTTATCAGAAAAGAAATTGCGGCCTTTCATAGGACACAACCTTTCCCTGGCAGCAATTAATGGTCCAAATCTTTGTGTTATATCAGGCATAGAAGAAGCAATAAATCGCCTACAAGAACAATTAAGGAATCAAAATATTGATACTACGGTTTTGCATACTTCACATGCTTTTCACTCTGAGATGATGGAACCCATCTTGGAAACTTTTAAGGAACTGGTTAGTAGTATCCATCTCAGGCCTCCTCAAATCCCTTTTCTATCAAACCTTACTGGTTCCTGGATAACATCGAACCAGGCAACAGACCCAAACTACTGGTCTCAACATTTACGACAAACCGTATGCTTCAATAGCGGTTTGGAACAACTTCTTAAAGAACCAAAGTCAATCTTATTAGAAGTAGGTCCGGGACGGACTATCAATACAATAGCCCTTCGGCATCCGGATAAAGACCCAAATCAAATGATCCTTTCTTCCATGCGTCACCCTGAGACTCAGCAATCGGATATCCGGTTTTTATTAACAACATTGGGTAAACTTTGGGTTTCTGGAATAAAAGTCGATTGGGAAAGGTTTTTTGCCAATGAAAAACGTAGTCGTATACCTTTGCCGACCTACCCTTTCGAATGTCAACGATACTGGATTGAAGCTCCTCAGGAGGTAAAAGAAAATCAGGTAGTTGAGACCCCCAACTCTGGCAAGCAGGGAGCACGTCAAGATTTTAAAGACTGGTTTTACATTCCTTCCTGGAAACGTTCTCCTTTCCCTGCACAACGATTTGATTTTTTGAAGACTCGATCATCCTGGCTGATCTTGATGGATGATTATGGAATAGGCAATCGAATATCCGAAGAGCTTAGAGGAGCTGGACAAGATGTGGTTGTGGTAAAATTCGGGTCAGAATATACAATGGATCATTCGAATTTTTTTACCATAAATGCTGAAGTACCAAATCATTATGAGCTTGTCTTAGAGCAAATACAGATTCGACAGAACATACCTAAAAACATCATTCATTTAGCAAGTATCACCTCTAGAAATGATGAGGTTTTGAAGCATGAAGTTAACCAGGAGTTACAACGTATAGGTTTTTATAGTCTTCTTTTTTTCATTAAAGCTTTTGGGAAACAAAAATTTGTCAAGCCCGATCCTGTGAATTCTTATCGCATTACTGTTATTTCCAACGGGATACAAGAAGTGACGCAGGAGGAGCATTTATCCCCTGAAAAGGCAACGATTCTCGGACTCCTTAAAGTGATTCCCCTGGAATATCCTCATATTCGGTGTCATTGCATAGACCTTGTCCTTTCGCAAATAAAAAACAACATCGAGAAAAAGATGATCGGCTCTTTATTACAAGAACTCGATTCTCATAATGAGGATTCGTTCATTGCGTATCGGTACGGTTACCGGTGGGTTCAAACTTTTGACCGCATCAATTTGAATGCGACCGAGGGGATAAGCACTCGTTTCAAGAAGAAAGGAGTCTATCTGATTACGGGTGGCCTTGGGGGAATTGGTTTGGAGGTCGCTGAATGTTTAGCGAAAACAACCCAACCCAAACTAATCTTGACAGGGCGTTCAGGATTACCACCCAAAGGAGAATGGGATCGATGGTTGTTGGATGAGCATGTTGCCATCCATGAGCAATATGATCAATTCCATATCAATATTGAAGAAAAAATTGATCATATCAGCCAACTGGAAAAAGAAATAGATGAAGAACTTGATATCAAGGGAATTCAGGATTACCAAGGTTTGGAAGAAATTTTGAACAAACTTTGCGCTAGTTATATTACCCAGTATTTTCAAACTGGCTCAATCCATTTTGAAAAAGGACATCAGTGTAGGCCGGATGAATGGAAAACAAAACTCAATATCCTACCCGCATTTGATAAATTCTATTATTTTTTCCTCGAAGTTCTGGACAAGGAGGGAATCATCCGGCTCAACGATACTTCAATCGAAGTGTTGAAAGATGAATATGAAATTCCGACCCCAGACCTTTGGAAAGAGCAAGCGGAACGGAGATTCCCTGAATTCCAGGGATTGTTTGGTCTGCTTGAACACTGTGCAGGAAAATACAAAGAAGCATTGAGTGGAGAAATACTAGCAATCTCGGCCCTCTATCCTGATGGGCGTCCTGATCTGTTAAATCAATTTGATAGAAATACCGTAGAGCACAATAAACAAAGAGTTTATATCCAACTTTTTCGATCTGTTCTTTTAGATATTCTCAAGAATTCTCCGGATAATAGAGTAAGAATTCTTGAGATAGGAGCCGGGAATGGCAAGTTGACACAAATGGTCATTCCGGGACTTAAAAATCAGAATATCGAGTATTATTTTACAGATTTGGGTAAGACCTTTATCAAAGCTGCTGAGCAAAATCCTCAATACTCTGGTTATAATTTCCTTAAATTCAACGTACTGGATATATCCAAGGATCCAACGGAACAGGGATTTGAAAAATATAGTTTCGATATCATTGTAGGACTCAACGTCGTTCATGCAACAAAAAATATTGAAGAAGCTCTAAGTAACTTAAAAAGCTTGATGGTGCCCCGTGGTTTGCTCTTTTTGCTTGAAACGACTGAATCTCAAAGGTGGATCGATATGGTATGGGGGTTGGCTGAAGGTTGGTGGCTTTTTGAAGATGAACGTACTGAAAAAAATTCCCCTTTGCTTGGCTTTCAAGAATGGAAAGAAGTTCTTCAAAAACAAGATTTTCAGACTGTAGTTCCTTTTCCAAGAAATCTAAAAAAACAAAAAGAGACGGATTGTGGCATGTTTGTCATGCAGCAAGGCGATGAAATTCCTAATCGAAAAATTTCGGAAAGGGAATTTTTGTTGTGGCATGACTCAAAAACGCGCATCCAAAACAGGATCAGAAGAGTAAAAAAATTAGAAGAATCAGGGGCTGAATTGATGGTTCTGAAAGCCGATGTCTCTGATTATCAGCAAATGCAAGAGGCAATCAGGCAAGCTCAAAAAAGATTTGGAACGATCAATGGCGTGATTCATGCGGCCGGTCTTCCTGATGACGGAATCATTCAAGGTAAAACCAGTAAAAAAATCGAAAGCATTTTTGCGCCCAAGGTGTCAGGAACACTTATTTTAAACGATGTTTTGAAAGACTTTCAAATCGACTTTTTTGTCCTTTGTTCCACTCTTAATTCGATCCTGGGTGGAATAGGACTAGCGGCTCATTGTGCGGCGAATGCTTTTCTTGATGCTTTCGCCCATTATAAAAACTCTACTGACGGTACATATACGGTTGCGATTAACTGGGATGCCTGGAAAGAAATTGGTCAAGCAGCGGAAGCCTCTGAAAAATCGAAAAGATTTTTTGTAAATTCCCGATTTTCAAAAAAAGAACTACTGCATCCTTTATTTGATCACTATATTGAGGAGAGTACGGAAAGAGTAATTTATGTTTCTTATATGAGTGTCAAAAAACATTGGATTCTCAATGAACATTATTTAAACAACCAAGCGACTCTTCCTGGAACAGCTTACTTGGAAATGGCTAGGGCCTCATTTGAAAACCAAACAGGAAATCAAATGATGGAAATCCGAAATGTTTTTTTTCTGACTCCTTTGACAGTTATGGAAAATGAGGAAAAAGAAATTCAAACCATCTTAGAAAAAAAAGAAGATGGATTCAATTTTGTTATTAAAAGTGGAAATCAAGGAAAAAATCAATGGCAAGAGCATGCCAGGGGAGAAATAACCTTTCTGAATAAAACAGAAAATGTGAAACATGATATCCAAGCTTTAAAAAACCGGTGGAATGAACAAAAAATAAGAACATTGAAACAAGACGATAGACGGGAAAAAAACTGTCTCCAACTTGGTCCCAGATGGCACAATGTAAAATGGTCAAAAACAGATGATATCCAAGGTTTCGCTTACCTGGAATTGCCTCATCAATTTACCGATGATCTCAAATCATGCAAAATGCATCCGGCAATTTTGGATAATGCAACCAGCTTTGTGCCTTTCAAAAATAGTGATGATTTCCTGCCCTTCTCGTATAAAAAGTTAAGTATCAAAGGAATCGTATCAGAAAAAATATATAGCTGTATCAGAAGGAAGAAAGAGGAGCAGCCATCTCCGGGAACAGTGCGGTTCGGTATTACTATTATGGATGAACAAGGAACGGAAATAATAGAAATCGAAGAATATACCTTGCGTAAGAAACACCATGAATCGACTTCTCAAAATCAGAATGATAATTTGCTTGATTCTCAAAATAAAAATTGTCGTTTGGAGATCGCATCACCAGGTAATTTGGATACCTTGACTTACCAGCCTGTCCCTCATCAAAAACCAGGTATGGATGAAATAGAAATCCAGGTTTTTACAGCAGGTCTTAACTTCAAAGATGTACTCACTGCGTTAAACATAATTCAACCGCATCCCAGTAACCCAGCCAGTTTTGGTCTTGAATGCTGTGGTAAAGTACGAGCCATTGGAACAGGCGTCCAAAATTTCCAAGTAGGAGATGAAGTCATCGCTGTAGGTACTTCTTGCTTCAGTCCTTTTGTCATCGCTCCCACCTCATCAGTTGTCCATAAACCAAAGCATATAAATAAGGAAGAAGCCTCCACTATTATGGGGAATTATACAACGACTTATTATGCTTTGGTCAAAACAGCTAGATTAGTGCAAGGAGAACGAGTACTGATTCATTCTGCTGCTGGTGGAGTGGGTTTGGCGGCAGTACAAATTGCCCAATGGATTGGTGCTGAAATTTTTGCTACTGCTGGGAATCCAGAAAAACGGAAATATTTGGCATCTCTTGGAGTTCAACATGTCATGGACTCAAGATCCTTATCTTTTGCAGATGAAGTGATGAAATTGACAGAAAACCAAGGCGTCGATGTCGTTTTAAATTCGCTTGCCGGGGAATTTATTCCAAAAAGTCTTGCCGTCTTGTCTCGCTACGGAAGATTTTTGGAAATTGGAAAAAGAGCTATCTTGGAAAATCATCAATTGGGATTGCAAGACTTTGAAAGGTGTTTATCTTTTTTTGCTATAGAAGTTGGCCCAGGGTTGCCTGATTTTCTTTCTTTGATGCATGAGATAGCACAACATTTTCAGGAAAAAGATTTTCAACCGCTTCCGTTCAAGGTTTTTCCAGCTGACAAAATAGCAGATGCATTTAAATATATGGCTAGCGGTAAACATATCGGTAAAATTGTAGTCTCTTTTGAGAATACGGAATTCTTAAGAGCAAATGAAAGCTCGTTACATGTTGAAGAAAATGCGATTACAACCGATGAAATGATCACGGAGACAATGGCTTATAATCATGATTTAAATGATGGTTTGACACCTCAAGAAGGAATCGCGGTCTTGAATTCTGTTTTAAATCAAAGTTTACCTCAGGTTATTGTATCCACGCGACATTTGGAGGAACGAATATCTCAGACTAGCACTATTTTAGACTGGAAAGAACAAGATTCGATACAAAAGACTGAAACTCCCGACACCTCTGTTTCACCAACAGAAAATTCTATTGATTGCTTGCAAGAGAATGAACTGGAACACACTATAGGTAAAATTTGGGAAGAGTTTCTTGGAGTTAAAATAGGGATTCACCAAAATTTTTTTGAGTTAGGAGGAGATTCCCTGTTAGCTATTCAGATTGTATCCAAATTAAATGAAATTCTCCCTGTAACATTGTCACCTCATAGTTTGATGGATTTGACGACTATCGCAAAATTATCTAACTCCATTCGGAAAATGGATACAATAGGGAAAAATCGCTATTCACTTCAAAAAGAAAGTTCTTCATTACTCGTAAAAATTCAAGCTGGTAAGCAACAAAAGAGCCCTTTATTTCTTATTCATGCGGCAGATGGGTATGTTTTTGACTACCGTGATTTAGCAACCTTTTTAAGTGCAGACCAACCTATATATGGCATCCAGGCACAAACACTGGAGAAAAAGGAACGACCCCCCATCAAAATTGAAAAAATAGCCACTCATTATATTGAGGCCATCAGACACCAGCAAGCTGAAGGTCCTTATCTTCTGGGCGGACACTCTTTTGGAGGAGCTGTCGCCTATGAAATAGCAAAGCAACTTTGCTCATTAGGAGAAAAAATATCTTTGTTGGTGATGATAGATACACCTGGAATACAAACAACAAAAAGAGAAAGTCCCACTAGCACGGAAACTCTTATTTATTTATTACACAGTTATGGGAAGGAAATTAAGTCTCTTGAAGAATTCAAACGTTTAGAAACAAGTAAGCAATTCGCCTATTTTTTAGAACAAGTACAAAATACAGGGAATATTTTTTCGTCAATGGATTCAATTCAACTTGCTCAATATATTGATACGTTTAATGCTTATTCTCAAGCATTATGGAACTATATCCCTCAAGATTATCCAGGACATATTCTATTTTTTCGTGCTCGTGAACGAAATCAATTTTATCCTCCTAATCCGGAGGATTCTTGGCGAGAGAAAGCTAAGGGAGATTTTGATATTTATGAAGTACCCGGAGACCATTTTACTATGCTTAAGCGTTCAAATGTCAAAAGATTATCTCAAAAGTTACAGGAGTATCTTGAGGGGTTAGTCTAGAGAATGCTACTAGCTTGACCGGTTAGAAATAATTCAAAGTGTTGCTTCAATTCTGGCAGTATCTGAAGCATTCTGGATTTATCCTGAAGCTTTTTATTTTTAAATTTAAAATAATAAACTGTTAGTAAAAAGCCATAGATGATCCCGAATAGATTGTCAATCATTTTTGACTTGATCATTAATTACAGATATCAGAATTGTGTGGGATATACAGAAAAAAACAGTACAATTTGTTATGTCTAATTAATACAATGCATCCGAGTTATACCAAGGAGAAAAGAGACAGTCATTATGGACAAAGTAAATTCTTTTTTAACTATTCACCAAGGAATTTATGATAATCTAAAATTCGCTGACTCTAAGGCAATTGCTATTTCAGCAATCAATATAGCAATTATTGGAGGTCTAAATGCTTTGTCTGTCTTTGACAGAACAAAATTCGAGCTATTTACATTGGCATTATTAGCATTTTTGGCATTAACGATTGCAATAGCGTCATCTGTTTGGGTGCTTTATCCGAGAGGAAGTCGAACACAGAATAAAGTAAAGGGACGTCTGTGTGATCCTATGAAAATAGTCGAAATATCTTTGGACGAGTTTAATAAAAATATACAAGACTGCACAGAAGAAGTGGTACTTAATGAATTAGCAATATTGATTTATGATAGAAGTATTAGCAATCAAAAAAAGTATTTTTGGCTAAATCTTGAAATACGGTTTAGTCTGATTGGCTGGGCTTTCAGTCTACTTGTATTGTTTTTAAAAGTATTTGAGTGAGAGCAGTGCATAGCAAAATACTTGTAGCAGAAGCCTTATGTTTTTTCAAAAGATTCTGTCTGACTTCGAGCCCATTTTTTTACAAATCCTGCTTTTGGGTATTAATCACAGCATTTAGGCCTGATGTATAAGAAATCAAAATGCAAGAAATTCTTGAATTGATAAAGATTATTCCGCCTAACGCATGGGTTGCATTTTTTACTGCACTTTTTACATCATTTCTCACATTGATGGGAGTAAAACTTACAAATGCATCCAATCATCAACGGTTACGAATTCAGCTAGAACATGAACGTCAATTAAAAAAAGAGGAAATCCTACGTGATAGGATTGAAAAGCTATATGTGGAAGCAAAAAAGTATATGATCGGTATTTTTAATTACTTTCTTCCTTACGGACAGGTTATGAAGGGAGAAATTGATTTTAATCAGGCTCTAGACATGACAATTGATTATAAAGCGAACTACAACCCCGAAAGAGTGTTGTTAATTATGGATATGTATTTTCCAGAAGTTAAAAGCGCATTTGCAGAAGTTGAGAAAGTACGAGATGAATTAAATCACATTATACATCTTTTCAAAGAGGATTATAAGAGGGGGAGCTTTTCAAAGGTTGAATGGTATCAATCATTTCAATCAGGGTTAGAACGTTTTTTAGAAAGCTCCACAAAATTTGAAGAGTGTGTAGCAAAAATTGCAAGGAATACATAACAATAGCATTCAAGGGACCTTGACCATAGCGCCTTTTTCCAAATTTATAAAATCCCCACTTCAGTGCTTTTTCCAAAGCCATTGTCGGTCAAGGCCCCTGATGCAGACGTTGGGGATGGACTAAGATGAAACTAATTCTAAGAATTCTGTCTATCTTTTTTATGGTAGGCGGAATATATTTTTTGATGATAGGGCTTCTAACGTTTTTCAGCAGCGGACTTGGGTATGCAATCGTATCCTTTGGGGGGCTGGAGCGGCTTTTTCGATCTCATCTTTTATCTATAAAGAGGAAAGAAGAAGAGCTCAACGTATTCGAGGTTTTCTAATCGACAAAAAAGTTAAAAATCCGGTTCTATTTCTAAGAAGCTTCTCTGTAGACAACAGAACGATTAGATCGGAAGGGAGTGTATCTGGCCTGGTTTCTCTTGAACGTTTTCATAAGATAATATCTGGCACCACAGTAGAGAAGGAGGTGTCGGAAATAATGGAGATGTTTGGCACACCCATCGCAGTGGGAAATGACTCAAATGAACTAGAGCCATGGGGTGCATCAAGGCTATATTTTACAGAAGACACATGGAAAGAGCGCGTGATTGAACAAGCAAAAGAATCGTCCTTAATATTTGTAATGGTTGATGCTACTCCGGCGCTTCTGTGGGAAATGGAAACCTTGCCCCAACACACGGATTTAAATAAGTTCGTATTTCTGTTTCCGCCAGGGTCAATTTGGGATGACATTGGGTTTACTGATTCACTTGAAAAGGCGAGCAAATATATTCAGTACTTTCCAAAAACTACGGAGGTCGGGATTAATAAACACACTCATATTGGGTTTGTCGTGAGAGATGGCGGGGTGGAATGGATACACAGGAAGGATGGTTACTCAAAATATTTCTCCTCTTTGGCTTCATTTATTAGATCTCGCCTGCCAAAACGATTTTTTGAAAAGCACTACATGGCCAGATCTTTTCAGTATTCGGCCGTTTTTTTTGTAACTTATTTTTATTCAGCAATAATAGTGCAGGTAATGAACAATAATTTATTTAGGGTTTTTAACAGTAGCAATCTGCTTTATATGCTAGTGTTTATGCCTGTGATCATAATGATTGTCGGTTTTTTGTTTAACCTAATGGTAGGGGTAGCAAGGATGTTTAAATATCTCTTCTATGTTGCGTCAGAAAAAACAGACCCATAACAATCACATGCACTCGGACAGCAAAAAGCGGCGTTCCTCGTTCCTCGTCGCTCTGCTTTTTTGCTGCCAGTGATGTGAAGCGTTCGGTACAAAAAATAAGCAATCTGAAAACCCACGAAATGATAGTTATCGATTACTTAGCATCTGAAAAGATCCCTAGCAGAACATTAGCACATCTTAAAAAAGACAGTGAGGTAACAAAATATGACATCACAGGTAATGGTTATTTTCTTACGATATCGCATCCAAATCTACCGGTGGACAGAATGGTTTGCAGTAAACCAAAGGTTATTGGCGATTATGATGGTATACAAACGGGTTTCATAGTATTTATAGAAAATAGGAAATTGACTATTGAGTGCCATAGCTGGGGGGACTGTGAAATTCCTAGTAATTATCGGGATAAAGCAATCAACGTGAAAGTTGCAGAATAGAATATTCGAGATAGTAAAAACATTAAACAAACACGAGATCATCATGCCATCAATATCAATGTTTTATGGGATTATCGTCTATTTGTATTTTAAAGACGATAAACAGCACCATGTTCCACACATCCATGCCAAATTTCAAGGGGAGGAAGTAGTTGTATCAATCCCTGATGGCGAGGTATTGGAGGGGAGTTTGCCTAATCCAAAAATGAAGCTTCTTCAAGCATGGATTGAAATTCATCAAGATGAACTAGTCGCTGATTGGGAGCTAGCTGTTTCTGGACAGCAACCTTACAAAATTGATCCACTGAGGTAAATATGAATCCGAGAGTAACTGTCGTAACGCCTTTACCAAATTATAAATTGGAGCTAATTTTTACAAATGGGGAAAAGGGAATTTATGACTGTAATGGGTTGCTTGATTTTGGTGTTTTTCAAGAGTTGAAAGACAAAAATTATTTTAATCAAGCAAAAATTTGGGATGGTACAGTCGTTTGGCCTCACGATCAGGATATTTGTC
>JANQHV010000118.1 GCA_028282505.1 SAR324 cluster bacterium
TTGTATACTTTTAAACGCAACTTCGTATTAATCCATCAAAGCAAAATTGCTAGACTACTAGTATACTTCCTTCAAATAAGGGGTCAAGCCGATGATGCATAGGATGCGCCGCAAGGGCTCAATGTAGAAAATCAGATAGCCAGAAGTTAAAGGAGTTGAAGAATGGATTTCAAGTCAGGCAGGGTTTCCAGTTGTCGGATTTGTTGAATCAGTATCGAGGCTTTTGATTCGAGTCCAACGTACTGGAGCATCTCATAAAATTTTTTTTCCAGTTCCTCTGGAGATAAGGGATTCTCAGGATCACCTTTAGGTGATGTAACCGTCTGTTCCAAAATTTCTCCGCTATCCAATACCAGTTGCACAGAAGAAGACCATTCTTCAGGATAGGCCTGTTCGAATGCGGGACTATGGTGCAACGTTACCTTTTTCATGAGGTCACGAATTTCAGAATTTGCAATGACATCGGGATCAAATGCTCTCAATCCCGCATGTCCCGAATGGAGGGCAACCGCCACACAATAGGGAAGGCTGAATTTGGTGGCATAGACATGATGGGGCTCAGGATTGGCTGTCAAGTCAAGTGCGGCCTGATATGTTTCCACGCGAATATTGGCAATTTGAGAGGAGGCGATATTGTACTGTTTTCTGATTTGCAGTACCGCATCAATGGCAGGATGGGTATGACGACAAGAAGCATATGGTTTGATGGAAGTCGTCAGGATGCGATAATGAGACATATGAGGAGACAGGCCAATGGTTACTTTTTTTGGTTCTGCATCTTGGGAAGTGGCCACAAAAAAACCACGTGATCCTTCCAAAATGTGTTTAGCACCTGTGAAACCAATGCGGGCCAGGTTTACGGCTACCATTCCATTGGATGCCGCTTTTCCTGCATGCAAGGCTTTGCTCATCGCCCCCTCCTCATTGAATTCCCAAAGCCCAGAGGCCATCGTTCCGGCATTGCCAAAGGCCCAGACCATTTGCTCTTTGGACAACCCATTCAAATAACCGGCTGCGGCAGTTGCACCAAACACCCCGCATGTCGAAGTATTGTGCCAAATTTTATAATGACTTTTCCCAACCGACTCACCAATGCGTATGGCAATTTCATATCCTAAAATCACCGCATCCAGTAGTTCTCGTCCACTCTTTTCTCGTTGTTCAGCCACCGCAAAAGCAGCTGAGATGACTGGTGCCGCAGGATGAATGACAGAAGTGCGATGCAAATCATCCATTTCTGTGACATGACACAGTCCTCCGTTGACCAATGCTGCTATTTCTGCACTGGTGTGTTTCTTTGATCCGAAAACGGTACATTCCCCCTGCCCCTGCCCATTGGCATATTCCAATAAGCACTTGCCAGCTTCCATCGCACGCCCGGCTAAAGCACAACCCAACCAGTCCAGGATATAGGCTTTGGATAGATTTCGCAGGGATGCTGGTAACTGTTCTGGAGTAAAGTCACAGAGAAATTGAGCCAATTGCTCGGTTATAGATAGTTTTGTGGTCATTGAAGAAGCCTCTGCAATAGAACAAAATGGGATTATTGTTGAAAAGCTTTTATTGCTTCTGATTCTGTCTCAAATATCTGGATTTTTCCTTCCAGGCCAACCAGTTCCAGGATACGAACAATGGTTGAGTTCACATGGCATAGGGCAAATTCTATCTTTTTTTTCTGCAAAATCTTAAATAGTGTTATCACAACACCCACTCCGATAGAATCAATGTGACGTACATTTTGGAGATTCAAGGCAACGGCTCTGGCCTGTTTTTCTTCCACAGATTTTGCGATTTGTGAACTAAGACCCCGCACTTTCCCTCCCAGCATTTCTGCTTCAAAAGAAATCAAACAAATTTCTTGCTCGATGCGGTAAACCAGTTCCACATCCATTTCCAATCCTTATTCTGTGTACGTTGTCGGCTATGTATTCATTCCGAGGCAATTTCCTCTCTTTGGGGAGAGGATTAGGGTGAGGGTGCCTCACTCAGCCTCCGGGCCGCGTTCCACTCCCCCAGGAGAGGAATAAACGCAACTCCGCATCAGTATGGGTAAGAGAGCATATTAACAGAACCACTATAAAATCAATGGTTCTAAAAATCCATTTTTCATTCCTAATTTTTTATTTTTAACTGATGCTACGAGTATGTTTTTGGGGCATATAGTTATTTTTTATCCACTAAAAGCGAAATTTAATTAAGCAACAGCGACTAATCAAAAGGGGGTAATTGCCACAATTCTGGTTGGAATTCGATCAATGAGTTGAGAACCTGGTGTGCGTTTTTGTAAACAGTCTTGTCCATATTAGGATCAGGAACAACGACCACCGACATCTCGGCATTGAGGGCCGCCTCCATCCCGGAAGGAGCATCTTCAAAAACCAGACAATGTTTGGGATCGGCATCCATTAGACGTGCTGCTTCCAGGAAAATATCAGGAGCCGGTTTTGCATGCTTGACAGCAGGGTCATCACCAAGTACGACACAATTAAAAATGGAAAACCATTCCTGATGCAGGGTCGTTTTGAGAGTAAAGTAATGCTTACTAGAACTCGATGCAACGGCTTGAGGAATTTGATGCTGGTGAAAATGACGAGTGACCTGTTCTGCGTAAGGAAGCGCTTTCGCTTTAGGAAATAATTGATCTAATAGGATATTGCGCTCTCTCAGATAATCCTCTGGTGTGATCGGTAAATCCAGAGCATTCACTAATGTTTTTGCAGACTCTCTGGCATCTCTGCCAATCATTTGTGATTTAACAGACCAATCGAATGTCTTGCCATAGCGGCCTACTATCTGTTGAGTGACTTCTGTGTAAAATGGTTCGGTGTCGAGCAGCAAACCATCCATATCATAAAGGATGTGTGTGATTTTCGTAAATGAACTCATATTGTTTTCTCAATTGGGGGTTAAATGGTATACTTCCAATTGCCGTATCAACCGGCCATTGCCAAGAGTCTTTATTTCCCCAAGGTGGGTAAAATTACTTTCAAAACGTGCTTCTGCCCGACGCAATACCCTTGAACAGCTATGAGGTTTGCAGACAAGAATACTGTTGCTGCGACGCACATCGTCTACGGGGCTCCACTGGTTTCGTTCTGGTTTTTCCAAACTATGAGGGAGCGGTTGATTGGGGAGATAAAAAGAAAACGCGCTACTCAATTGAAACTCTTTAGAGATGATATAGTCTATCGGATAGAGGTTGGCTTGTTTCAAAAGAGTGATTAACTCAGCCGTCGATTGCTCCCATCCGATGGCTGGAGTAATGAGATCAAAGTTAGGATCTTGGGCGATTTTTAAAATAATGTTCTCATACTTTTCTAATTCCTCAGCAGATAAGAGGGTTTCTACCCGTTGCAAAAATTCTTTTTTCTGTAGTGGCGCAATCCGTTTCAGTGTGCGAAGTTTTTCAATGGTCTCTTGGGGAAGCCCTTGCTTTTCAAAGGCACTGTAGTACCGAAGCTGGTATTGTGGAATTTCAATGAAGGGTTTCTGGACATAAAGAAAGACAATGACCAAAATGGCAATGTTGAGAAGCACACCTCCACTGACCATCCTTTTTATATAATTACGATGATGGGCATCCCAGTCATGAGCCAGTATTTTTCCCGATAGCATCATGATGCCAAGGTATGCAACATTTGCCCAATGGGGATCAGCAATGGATCCTCGTAAACTCATGGCAGAGAAAAAGATTAAGGGAACGATAGATATGAAAAGTATGATGGATTCGGGTTGAGTGCCAATGGCAAATATTTTTCTTTTGTTCCACAGCTGATACAATCCCCACCACGACCAAACCAGGGAAAATAAAAACAAATGCCCTAATGTGAAAAATATAAAATTTTCTCCCAATGGCGATCCCGACAATCCCCGCTTGAACTGAAAGCGGAAAGAAACCCATTCATTTTGAAAATTCCAAATCAAGACTGGAGTAAAAATCAATAAAGAGAGACAGCCTGCCAGGTACAACCAGGGATTTTTCAGATGATGACGCAACTCTTTATAGCAGAGTAGGTGCAAAAATAATCCAATGTAAAATAAAATCGTAATATACTTTGAAAGGGCCCCCAAACCTGCTGTAATGCCAAGCAAAATCAACCAAACATGGGAATTTGTCTGATGAAAGCGACACAACAAATAAAGGTTGAGGAGCCAAAAAATCAAAAAAGGTTGATCAATATGCAGAAAAACCGACCCCAAGAAATAATAGGGAGTGGATTCTAGCAACACTAAACAAAAAATAGCAGCACGTTTCCCGAAGAATGAATAACAAACCGCATAAGATAATGCTAAAATAGAAATATTGTAAATTTGAGCAGCCAACTCCAAAGCAAATTCAGAGTTGCCTATGAGCACCGTCATCAGTCTGATGGCCAGAGCAACCATTGGCGGGTGTTCATAATAAGAGAGGGATAAATAGCGTGACCAGACCCAATGATCGAGCATGTCAGGGTGAGGATTGATGAACAAACCCAAAAACAAAAAAACAATCAGGTGCCCGGATAGAATGGCGATGGCTATCGCGTGATGACGCATGGAAAGTAATTGATAAGGCAGTATTAAAAATAATTGGGCAAGAGTGCGGCTACATCTAGATCTTGAGATGTCCCATCAGAAAGATAGTAGCGTAATGTTTTGTCATTGACCCAGGCAAGTTGAAGTCGGACTTCATTATTTCGTACTGTAATATTCAGTCTTTGTGGTTGCTCTGCACTGCGTTTTATAATATGAATGCGAAAGTCATAAATCCTCTCCAACTCTCCATTTTCTTTAGTGAGGAGTTCGGAATTGACAATATGATAAAAAGCCACATGATCATGAGACGGTGTCACCCCGGTTGCTGTCCGCAGGTGAGCTGCGATTCGCATGAGTCGATTTTGATAAATCCGAAAAATAGCACGTAATCCATGGGACAAGACCCAGACTTCGTAAAATTCATCATCGACCCGTTTGATGCGTGCCTGTTGATTTTCACCCATGCTATGCAAACCAATTGCTAATTTTTTCTCATGGTCTGCATACAGATAGACCAAACTCTGAGTATCTGGAATCGGGAGTACATCCAGGATCATGAAATTTGGAAAAGAAGTTAACAGATTTTTTTGAAAATAAAGGGCATTGCCCAGACGCTTCTCAGGAAATATTTGATACTCCCCCAAGGTCACGGTACTATGTTTATTTTGAGGTAAAGAAAAGGTTTCTACAGCAAGCGCATGAACAGAAAAAACAAAGGACAATAATACGAAACCTGTTTTGATCCAGAGTTGCATAGTGTGACTCATTCGGTAATTGATGTAAAAAACAATGGGTTGCTTTCCCTAAAATAGCAAAAAACAGCAAAAAAAATAGGATAAAATTTTTGTCAATAAACAAGAATTTGCCTAGAAAATTTCATTGACAAAACGATATATATACAGATATCCGCAAATAGCAATCACAAAGATCAATCTGATCATTCTAAAGGTGTACTTTCTGTGTTATTTTGACATCGAGGGGTTGAATTCTCTTTTTCCTGCGTATGAATTGTTGTTAATTGAACAAAATATGCATTTCGTTATGTTTTAGACAAACAAATTAGAAAAATGATTTCGATCCTTTCGTTCTATCAATCAACATACTAAATCATTTCATTCATATTGGTTGGGAAGATTATGCAATATAAATTGAAAAAATGGAGAGTATTCATTTTGAGCTTGATCTCAGGAATATCCTTTTTGTGGATGACACCATCAGATGGAATTGCAGTAGACACCGATTCGCTTTCTGGACGTATTGCCAAATCTGTTCAGCAATTGCCAGGCCCCCATTATAAAACTATTGCGATTTCACGAATAAAAAAAAGAAAAGGCAGTGTATCACTTGATATCAATGAATTGATTGATTACACTAATGTGAAAATTGTACGTGGCCGTCGTTTCCGGGTGACGGATCGCAGAAAACTCCAATTAATCCTCAAAGAGCAACGCATTCAACTCTCTGAGTTTGTTTCACCAAATGAATACAAAGAGTTGGGAAAAGTATTAGGAGTGCAATTATTTGTCTACGGGACCTTATTTAATGACGCTCTCGTTTTAAAAGCACTGGACGTACAAACATCTGCAATTATCTGGTCTGATGTGTTTACTCTGCAACCCAACAGTATCAATCATCTGCTGTTGCATGATTTGGGGAAAAAATTCACACAATCCATACATAATGAAGTTTCTAAAATCAGAGCAGACAAAGTCTCCAAGATCAGTTTCTGGAATTTAGAGGTTCCACGCCGTTTTTCTTCTGACCAAGTGATGGATTATCTTACCGCTTCTATCTCCAAAAGCCAATTGTTTACTGTGATTGATCGAGAAAATCTGCAAATGATTGTACAAGAACAGAAGCTCAACCAATCCGTTTTTATTGATGAATCTCAGGCACGTCGTCTGGGCGAATTATACGGAGTGGATGCTTTTTTGTATGGTTCCGTCACCAATAAAGGCAATCATTCCTATATTGCTTCTTTAAAAATGATGAGTATCTTTACAGGTGTCATCATTTGGGCAGATCTGATTCGGTTCACTTTACCAGCCAAAGAAAACAAACAAAAATTGATCAATCCATTTGAGGCAAAGATCCGGGAGCGTAAACAAAAGAAAGGTATCCGGGAAGGAATGGTCGTTATCAAAGGAGGCTCTTTTATCATGGGGAGTAATGATCCTTTGTATAATTCAGCTCCAGCACGCCGAGTCCGTATCAAACCATTTGCTTTGGATCAATATGAGGTGACCAATCAGCAATATCAAGAATTTGTGGAAGCCAAAAAACATCGAATACCAACCGGTTGGAGAAATGGAGGATTTGATGTTGAACTGAAAGATCATCCAATCGTGGGAATTAGCTGGGAAGATGCAAAGCTCTACTGTCAATTTCGTAAGAAAAGACTGCCCACAGAAGCTGAATGGGAAAGGGCAATACGTGGCCTAAAAGGACGAAATTACCCCTGGAAAGGCCCCAACTTTTCGCCTTCTTTTGCTGTCACTTTAGAATCAGGAGCAACCAATTCTGTGAGTGTCATGACACAAAATCGAGATGTTACCCCAGAACAAGTGCATCACTTGGCTGGCAATGTTCGTGAATTTGTGGCCGATTTGTATCGCCCTTATCCTGGTGGGGATCAAAACACACGGACAGTGGGATCCAATGAAAAAGTAGTGCGAGGCAGTTCCTGGGCAAAAAGATCATATGAAGCTGTAGGATTCTATCGAGGACATACTCGTGCGAATTTTGCGTGGCCGGATACAGGATTTCGTTGTGCTGCGGATTTATGAAAATGTGCTGTTTCCACCAATATCAGCCAGTTGTTGGAAGAAAAAATTATCGGACATGATCATATTTTTGAACATTTTGTTTGCTGAGCTTACCGAAGCAAACACGGTGTATTCTCTTCGACAAGCTCAGAGAATATTTCTGGTAAATATATGAAAATTGCTTATCGGACGAAAATATGATCATGCCCAAATTATCTTAATTAATATTGTAAATGACGATAGTTTATGGGATTACTCGTTTTTATCGGCAGTCTTTTGATATTTGCCAATGTCATGAATCCGGATATTAATACCAATACGATTCAGGCAGAGATCAGCCGTTATCAGTTGCAAGAGACGGTGAAAATCAAAAAAAACAATCGTACGGTGGCCTCTTTTACTCCAGACGGAGTAGAAGGTATTGGAATCACTACTTTTACATCCCATCGTGATCTTAAACATTGGGTGGGAGCACTCAATTTACGATATTACCGAGGCCCCGATTATCGTCTCACTTTTTATACGGCGGGTATCAATTATGTGGCCATTCGTCCCAATAGCCCCATTCGTCTATCGGTGGGGGCAGAGGGTGGCATTGGAGATCTAGACGTTGATCGGTTTAATAAATATGGGAAATTGAGAGATGCCACTGGATGGGAGTTACACTCCGCCCTTCAAAGTCACTTTGTGGTGTTTGATCGTTTATGGAATTATTATCTGCGTCCCTCATTACGAGTCTATCAGTTTGAATTTAATGGAAAACCAGGTGTTCGAAATGAACTGATCGATGGTCAGGGATTTGTCCTGTCAGCAGGGTTGGGAATGCGTTTTTAATATTTCCTGTAAAAATCAATATGAAGAAAGAAATACCTAAACTTCTAACTGATGCTTTCAGTGAAGAGGAAATTCAGAAAATTTGTGATACCATCAAAAAGAAAGATGAATGGTATTATTATTATTTCATGTTTGCCATACAAACTGGGATGCGCAGAAACGAAATTCTGGCATTAACTTGGCATGATGTAGATATCTGGAAAAATCGTGAAATCACCGTCCCAGACCCGAACCAACCGCGTGTTCGCGGCCCTCGCTTTAGGAAAATACCGCTTGATGAATCGTTGCTGGGACTCGTCTTAAACCTGACCTCTCCTTCGAGATGGGTGTTCCAAAAAACAGGAAAACGCATGTTGGGAGGAACAGTGACCTTGTTTTTCAGAGAATTGAGTCGAGAACTGAATGTACAGATCAATTCAAAGCGAATGCGCAGAACCTACGTAACGCAGCTTTTTAAAAAAATCAACCCTTCTTGCCGTGAAGACTGGAAAAAGCTGCAAAAGTTATTAGGACATAAAGACATCTCTACTACCAAAAGCTATTTTCAGCGTAATATGAAAGAAAATTAATCATAAAATGAGATAACTTATGGTGGCTTCAATGAAATCTGGCCCCATTCCAATATCGATCTCTCACACAACGCCTTGTATCAGACAATTCGACCCATCGAAAATCCACGGGCAAGGTGCCTTCTAATCAGAATGATCAAGATAACCCCGGGAATCAAACCCAGCACACTCGCAGCTGCCAGCAATGAGATGTTGGCAGATAACACATTACCAGCACGGGTCATGATTCCCGCAATCGGCTTTGCTTCCACCGCCGTCAGCGCATTGGCTAGCAAGAATTCGACCCAAGAAAACAAAAAGCAAAAGAATGCGGTGACGGCGATTCCAGGTGCGATGATTGGCAGCAAAATGCGAACGAAAAAACGGACGTTACTATAACCGTCAATATAGGCGCTTTCGTCTATCTCGCTTGGTACGGCTGAAATGAAACCTTCTAAAATCCAAATCGCAATCGGCACGTTGAAGATGCAGTGCGCAATCGCCACGGCAATATGCGTGTCAAACAGATGGAGGTCTGAAAATATCTGAACAAATGGCACCAGGAGAATAGCTGGTGCCATCATCCGAAACAGCAAAAAGCCGAAAAACAGCACACGGTCGCCAAAAAAACGGTAGCGTGAGAAAGCATAAGCAGCGGGCACCGCAATGGTTACGGAAATTGCCACATTGATCAGCACATAAATCAGCGCATTTACGTAGCCAAGATACCAATCCGGATCAGAGAGGATCAGTGAGAAGTTGCCAAACGTTGGTTTCTGCGGGTAGAAAGTAATACTATTGATAATTTCCGAATTCGTTTTGAACCCCATCATGACGAGCCAATAAATGGGAATTAGCAGCAGACAAACGTAAATCGTTGGTGCAATAAATAATTCTCGTTTCATCTTGCACTCCTACAGTTTTTTTCTTGGCACCAACCACCTAAATAAGATGCTCGAAACCATCAACACAATTAAAAAATAAATCACGGAGATGGCACCAGCTTCCCCGAGATCGAACTGGTAAGTAGCTGTTTGCACAAGTTCATGGGATAGAAAAGTGGTGTTAACTCCTGGTCCCCCGCGTGACAAGACATAGGGTTCGGTATAAATGATGAAACTGTCCATAAAGCGCAGCAGTATCGCGATGAGCAACACCGGCAAAATCTTTGGTAGCTGGATGTACCGAAACACGGCCCACTTGCTTGCACCATCAATATGGGCAGCTTGATAGTATTGATCCGGAATGGCACGAAGTCCGGCAAAGCACAAAAGCACAACAAGACCTGTCCAATGCCACATATCCATGAGTAATAGTGTAATCCAAAC
>JANQHV010000183.1 GCA_028282505.1 SAR324 cluster bacterium
GCTTGTCGAAGGATCTCTTTGAAATGATTGAGATTCTTCGCAAGCTCAGAATGACAAAATACTCTGGAATGTCACTTTTTTA
This sequence comes from SAR324 cluster bacterium, assembly GCA_028282505.1. Taxonomy (GTDB): domain Bacteria; phylum SAR324; class SAR324; order SAR324; family NAC60-12. The sequence continues at coordinate 83 of JANQHV010000183.1, forward strand.
AACGCAACTTGGTATAAGAACCTGTTTGAAAAAACTGATTCTGGTGCAATACCATCTCATTGACGTCTGTTTTGAGAAAATTTTCGTTAAATAGGTTGGCTATTGGCCTTAAATTTTCTCAGAAATCCACTCAACGAGATCGATTTTTCGCCACGAACTATCTTTTCCAAAAGGGTTCTAAAGATGTTTCTCAATGCTTTTAATAATGGCTGGAAATTGTTGTAAGGAGACCGACAATGCTTCCATATCAAACATATTGGTCTGAGAGAGTAACAGATCTCCCCAGTTTTCAAGAGTTTTGTAATGGTATTCAATTCCCAGTTGTTGCATTTTCTTTGCAAAATCTTCGACTGCGCCAATTGTAATAATTTCATTGATTTCTTCCCAGTCACTCCTGACTTCTGAGTCTAAAATACTTAGCAGTTGAGGAAGCAATGTTAAATCCTCTAGTGGAATGTTTTCTGGTATGGATATTTCCAAAATAGTGCTTGTTGGGGGATGAGGGTTTATCCACTGAGAAACATCTAAGTGTAAGTATTTTTCCAACAGAGACATCAGTTGTTCCAGGTCAACCGGTTTCGCCAGGAAGTCGGTAAATCCTGTTTGATCTTTCATTGTTCCGTGGTTTTCGTAAATATCTGCTGAAAGTGCTATGATCGGAATGTTTTGAAATTCAGGAATTTGACGAAGTTCTTTAGTGGCGGTTCTTCCATCCATGTGAGGCATGTTAATATCCATGAGAATCAAACTCGGAGGGGTTCCTTGGGAATGAAGCTCGTGGACTTTCTCAATTCCCTCTTTTCCATTGTCTGCCATGCATACCTTTAAATCATAATCTTCGAACAAGGCTCCAATAACCAGCTGATTCATCGGATTATCTTCTACAATCAAAATGAGATTATCTTCGGAAAAATGGTGGTTGGTTTGATTGCTGGATGGTGCAGCTTTTCCTTCCTTTTGGAGATTATCTGCTGTGTGGGGCAACTTCAAATCGATGGTGGTTGTTGATGCATGAGCAATTGTTGTTGCATCTTTGAAAGGGAGGTAAATCGAAAAAGTAGAACCTTTGCCAGGTGTGCTTTTTAGCAAAATCTCTCCTCCTAATAGCTCCACCAGTTGTTTAGTAATGGCCAGTCCCAATCCAGTTCCCCCATATTGACGAGTGGTTGTGCCATCTGCCTGCCGAAAGGTTTCGAATATGGTTGATTGATGCTGTTCGCAGATACCAATCCCTTCATCATGCACTTGCAGGCAAAGCATGTCTTTCTCTCTTGATGCGAAAAGCGTTACTTTTTTTTCATTTGGGGTGAACTTGATGGCATTCGTAATCAAATTATTCAAGATTTGATGGAGTTTAGTTCGATCAGTGCGAATGAACGTTGGCAGCGTTTCATCAAAACGATAGGTATAAATTATTTTTTTTTCTAAAGCTATTGGTTCATGCAGGAGGTATAGTTCTTCCAAAAATTGTTCCAGATTGAGATTCTCTTCCTGGATACTCATTTTGCCGGATTCGACTTTAGCAAGATCGAGAATATTGTTAATGAGCTCAGAGAGGGTTTGCCCCGCAATTTGAATATTTTTCAAATACTGTTTGGATTCTTTTTGAGATTGTGGAGAATCAGAATTTTTCAGTAAGATTTGGCTAAAACCAACAATGGCATTCAAAGGAGTACGAATTTCATGACTCATGTTTGCCAAAAATTGGGATTTGGCCAAATTAGCCGCTTCTGAAATTTCTTTTGCTGAACGTAAATCGTCTTCTATTTTTTGACGTTCTACGATTTGTTGTTCAAGAGGCAAAATGGCAACTCGTTTCAGAGTGATCCATAAACAGACGCCAATAATTGTGGTGAGGATGATAGAACCGATGATCAATCTCCAACTGATTTCACTTAAGGAGTTGTGGAGTTCTGTCATGTCATAGACTAAGTCCAGCGTGGCATGTGCCTGATTTGCCTGGCCAATCTCTTCTTTGATTTGGAAAGTGTGTTTGGGCAAGATCTCCCTTTCATATTCAACAATTGGAAGTTTGTTGGGAAGGTACACACTGAGTTTCACAATATTAATGTTTTCCTGTCTTTGTGACATGACAAATTGTTTTATGATCGTATAGTCTTTTTTCAGCAATGCTTGTTCTATGAATCCTCTCATTAGTTTGAATTCTTGCTGGATGTATTGTTGAGCTTGCTGAGTCAATTTTTCGCGCTGAAACGAGAGGATAGCAGCATCGCCAATGATCAGAAAAATGAATAGAACCGTAACAATTGCTTCAACAGCAGAGGTATAGGTGTTAAATGTTGGTTTTTTCACAAGGTTCATCCACGACAAGAGAAGCACAGGCTTTGGCATGATACCCAAAGTGGCCTGAACTGTTTTTCATAAAAATGTAAAATGGAGTATTGCCGATATGAAAGCATGTGGTGAGAATCAGATTCCACCACAAATGATGGTCAGTGGTATTTACTTAGAAATGTAGGAAAATCAAGTATTTTATGGAAAAAGGATGTAAAAAACAATTATGATGCCTGAAATAATGGTCTGGCTTGAGCGGCTTTGATGGCACTGCGGCAACGTGATTTGATGAAATGCCGTTTCAAGTTCACTTGTAAATTATCGATGGCTTCTGTAATAGATTGTCCCCTGGAAGAAATTTCTCCACAAATGGCATCAAAGTTATCTTCATTGCGGGTGATGGTGGCAGTATAAATTTCATCATTCATAAAATTAAAATCAACTCTCATAGAATCCTCTATTGCAAATAATCATGAAAATGTTGTAACTTGAATTTTTCTAAATGCAAAGCGGAGGCCATTGTGGATTTGCCTGAAAATACAAATCTTGACTACCTTGTTGAATTCTGTAACAGAATAGAGAAGATGACTTTGGTGGACTGTTGTTAATTTGGAAGAATATGGATACCGTACAAAAGAAAATTTTTAGGAATTTAAAAAAATCACGCTACTTTCAACATATTCCTGAAAGATCACTCAGGAAATTTTTGGCACTGACCTACATTTTGCGTTTTAAAGAAGGAAATATTGTGTTGATGCAGGGACAGGAAAGTTCAAATGTGTACTGCATTATCAATGGTATCGTTTCTGTCAGGATTGATGATGAATTTATCTACAACCTCAGTCGTAGTGGCGATATGTTTGGGGAAATGGGAGTCATTTCTGGAAAACCTTCCAATGCTGAGATCAAAGCGGTTGAAGATTTGGAAGTCATTGTGATTTCTTCGGATTTACTGCAAACAATACAAGGCGATTCTTCTCATGAACTCCACCATATTTTTTATGAATGGTTCTCCCGCATTTTGACAGAAAAGCTCGAACTCACTTCTCAAAAGGCAAAGCGATTTGAAGAACTCAATAATTACTTGAACAGTGATCTGGAGGCAGCCAAGCAAGTTCAATATGAAGTGTTCTTCTCAAGAATAGTCTCTATTCCCAATTTACCACTTTTCCTGAAGTGTGAGTTTTCAGATATTTTAGGAGGAGATTTTTATGGTGTTTTTGAAGTGGATGAAGAACATTATGGAATTTTATTGGGGGATGTCACCGGTCATGGAACAGCGGCTTCCTTGATTGCCGTGACGACTCTGGACTTGTTCCGCTTTGCTGTAAAAATTTCTAAATCTCCTCAGGAAACCATGTACCATATCAATGAACTTTGTGTGGAGACCATGCCTGAAAAGTATTTTGTGACTATTTTTTACGGAGTCTATAACATCAAGTCCCGTCAGTTGATATATGCGTTAGGAGGACACCACCCTGGGATATTGGTTCGAAAGAATGAAACCTTGCAGTTTAAAAGCAAGCCAGGCATGCCAATTGGGATTTTTGATAATAGTATATCTAAGTATACTGAAGAAAAATTACAGTTGGAAGCAGGGGATCGTTTATTGCTGTTTACCGATGGTGCTTTTGAAACCATTCCTACTATCAAGGGGTTTTCTCGGCTGGAATTGTTCCAACAGTTTATAGAAAAAAATTCGGATCTACCGTCACCTGAACTAATTAATAAAATTTATAATTATGGGCGATCGTTTTATGAAGGAAAATATCCTGATGATTTTACGCTGTTGTTGTTTGAACAAACCTGAACCGATGGCCTTCGCTTAGGAAGGCGACAGAAATAACTTACACGAATTTGCGCAGGATTTTTTTCGATTTTTGAGGCGAAGGATCGTCTGCGTAGTCGAACTACGTAGGCGATGCGTCAACGCAGGAAATCGGAATAAAAGACAAGTAAATGTGTAAGTTATTTTTAGAACATTCCTTAACAATCATAAAGAGACTATTTTTATTTGAGGATTATTATGCAACTCAGTCATGTGTTGGAAAATGATGAACTGATTTTGAAATTTCAAGGAGAAGTCATTTGGCAAACCCTCCACAAGTATGCGGAGAAGGTGATGGGTTTGGTAGAAGAAGAAGATTTTAAAGTAGTGTTCGTTGATTTTGATGATGTCAGTTATGTCGATTCAACAGGTGTTGGATTGCTGATTGAAGTCTATAAACTAACCCAGGCAAGAAATGTAAAACTGGCAATCTGGGGGATGAATGAGGACAGCTATGAAAATCTCATCCTGACAGGACTGAATCAGATTATTGTCAATCATCAGAGTAAAGAAGAAGCATTAAAAAGCGTTATGTGATTTTTACTGTCCAGCCAGTTTGGCTTCTTGCCGACTTTCTGCTCCTAAACGCCCCAGGGAATATTCGTTGAGGTCAACAAATTTGATGTATTGTGCCAGTAATGGGTGGACTTGCTCGATCTTCCGATACATTTCCTGAGCAACTTTACGATAATTTTCGTGACCCTGTGGAGTGCTTCGCAATTCAATGAGCCACATCAACGCTCTTAGATTGATGTGAACAAACCAACGGATATTGTAACAAAGAGGAACCACATATTGAGCTTCGTAAGGCAAATCGTTAGCAATGGTTTCGTAAGCATCTGCAGCCTTTTCCATGGCATTGTGATAGATTTCTGCCAAACCCGCTTCTGTAATTTCTAAGGGGCAATGATACCCAAAGTGTGTAGAAAGCACTTGTCGTTCTTGAGTGAGTGTGCGATGACGGTGCAGGTCCCGGAACATGCCATAATCCCCCTGAATGTCGAAAGTATAAAAGACCATTTCTAAGGCACGTCCTGGTTTATGACGACGATGCTGCCGAAGTGCAATACTTTGCTCGATGAGTTGCTGTTTTTCTTTCAAAGACAAATTACAGACAATGTCGCGAATTTGACGCAATGGTTGTTCTGTGTGAGGATACAGCAAGGCAGCCAAGAGCTTGTTTTCGGCCTCTGCATCGTAATCAATCAATTGAACCAGTTCTGTTGTTTTGTCAGGACGGCTGGTTACATATTTTGCCACAAATTGTTTAGCCAATTGATCGTTCTCTTGGATGAACTTTTGGTAGCTGTTCAAATGGCGGTGTGTTGGCTCAGCTCTTCGAATAAAAGAAGGAACCACCTTGGCCAACTCAGTATAGGTCGTTTGTGCAATGGTTTGTAACTCTGTGGAGCGGGATGTTTGCAGTTTGGACAATAATATTTCAAAAAATCGTCCATTTCCAAAAACCCCCATATTGGTCAACGTGGATGCGGGCAAGATACCACGAATCAAGTCAAATACTTTAGCGCGTACAGAACGTTTATAAGCTCCTTCACTGATGCCTTCTTCTCGTGGCATTTGTGTTTGGACATAGGCAGTTACTGGTTTGATCAGTTCAGAATAAGTATCAAATAAAAAACGGTTGGTATCGAGATAAAGTTGCCGATGGGAAGAGTTCAGTACTTGGGGGTCCTGGTAAAAAAGATATTCTCCATTGACCTTTTTATTGAACGTGACATAACGGGTGGATTTTTCTAAAGGGGATCCTCCGATGCGTGCGTCTTGAATGACTTTTGTGGCCAGGATAGAAATGTTTTCAATGGCCAGATGGGCTCCTCCCAATTCTCCAATCGAGTCATCTCCGTAGCCATCTAAAATGCGATCATAAAAATCCTGAGCTTTTTGAATGGCCAATGATCCCTCTTGGGCAGAACCAACAGGGATTCCTTGAATATCTTCAAATGCTGAATCTTTGTTGAGAATAAAATCTTTCAGAAGTAGCTGCCGCAATCCTAATGTGGATCGGGAATAGCGGGAAAACAATGCTCCTTTGATGACTTCAGGAAGGTTTTTTAGGACAAAGACAGATTGGTCTGTGTTCGTAACGTAAGGAGCCAGAAGAGTTTTTTCTTCTGGCGTGAATTTTTCGTGTGTTTGCATAATTGCATTCATGAGGTAGGAACACCACGTGAATTGGGAAGTGCTTCTTCTTCAGTTTTGGGAAGAGGAATATCCGTATATTTTGTTTTTTGGTTTGGTGTGTAGGTATCTTTCAAGAGATCCCGTGTGTAGTCAAAACGATTGCGCGAAGAATAGGCCATGGCAATGACGCCGGTATCCATGCGGATGGCTTGCTTGGGGCACGCTTCTACACATAGCCCACAAAAAATACAGCGCAACTCATCAATGTCAAAAGCAACGGGGTATTTTTCTATCGAAAAATCAGGATGATCCCCGGACTCAATATGAATACATTGGGCGGGACAGATGGTTTCGCACATATAGCATGCAACGCATTTGAGGAATCCATCTTCTCGACGAGTCAGCCGGTGCCTGCCTCTCCATCTCGGAGATACAGGACGTTGCTCTTCAGGGTATTGAATGGTCACCACGTCTTTTGAGCCCAATAAATTCCTGAGAAAATGACGTATGGTTAATTTCAAACCATTAAAAATTGCTGGGAGATAGAGGGCTTCCTGGAAACCATCGACACGCTTTACGGTTTTTACTTTAAGTTCCATAGTTGTTTAATGAATGGTTGGTTAGCAATCTAGCCATCAACTGGCAATTAAGATAATAAATGCAGTTACAACTACGTTGCCCAGGGCAACTGGGAGCAGTTTTTTCCATCCCAACGCCATTGTTTGATCAAAACGAAATTTTGGGACAGTCCACCGGATCTGGAGCTGGAGCCAGCAGAAAAAGAAAGTAAAAATGGTAAATTTGATGAATTGTAAAAGAGACACGAGCCACTGTGGAGCACTTTCCCATAGATGTAGCCAGGGAATGTGATAGCCGCCAAAAAACAAAGTGACGACCAGCACAGAAACCCCAACCAACGCAATATATTCTGCCAGCATGAATGCCGCAAAACGCATTCCAGAATATTCCAGAAAATATCCGGCAACAATCTCAGATTCTCCTTCTGGTGCATCAAAAGGGGCTCGTTTCGTTTCCGCAATCATTGCGGTAAAGAACAAAAAAAATGCAAGAGGTTGAGTTAAAATTCCCCATTTGGGGATCAGGTTGCCAAACCAGTAAGTATTCTGGCCATTGACAATCACACTGATTTGAGTCGATTCGTAAACCATGAATATGCCCAACAAGGATAATCCAATGAAAACCTCATAGGACAACATTTGGGCAGATGCCCGGGTTCCTCCCAAGACAGCAAATTTGCTGTTGGAACTGGCACCAGCCAAAACAGTTCCATACACTCCCAGTGAAGTAATCGCAAAGATATAGAGTAAGCCTGGTTTGACATCTGTGATTTGAAACGTGAAATCTCCAATTGGTCCTGCAAATGGAATAATGGCACACGTTGCCATTGCTGCAGCAAACCCGAAATAGGGAGCAATTGTAAATAAAAACCGGTCGGCTCCTTCTGGAATAAAATCTTCTTTGAAAAAGGATTTCAGTCCATCTGCTGCAATATGCACGGCCCCTCTTCCCCGGAAGTTATTCAAAAAAGGAAGATTGGCTCGATTGGGACCCACACGATCCTGGATCATGGCACTCCATTTACGTTCCATCAAAGTTAAAACGGTAGCCAGGGGCATGACCAGCAAGAAAATGATCACCACAATTTTGAGAACTGTCTGAACCGTGGGAATGAGAAGGATACCAATAAGAACATCCATAATACAAATTATTGCTTAAAGTGAATAGTATGAAGTCGGCATCAGCGGTCCAGTTCCCCGCCAATCATATTAACCGAACCAAAAATAGGAACAATGTCTGCTATGTATTCTCCCTTGCAAATATATGGCATTGCGGAAACATAGTTGAAACAGGGAGGGCGGACCCGGCATTTGACAGGAGTGCCTGATCCATCAGAAACCAGGTAAAAGCCGACTTCGCCATTTCCTCCTTCCGTGGGCATATAGATCTCTCCGGCAGGAGGCTGGTGACCGTCCATGACGATTTTGAAGTGATCAATCAAGCCCTCAATATTGCCATACACTTCTTTTTTGTCAGGAAAAGACACCCGGCGATCATCCAGGCCAATCGGGCCTGCTGGCATTTTGTCAGAGGCTTGTTCGATGATAGAAATGCTTTGCCACATTTCTTCCATCCGGACCAGGTAGCGATCAAAACAATCACCCACCGTACCAACAGGGATTTCAAAATCCAATTCATCATAAACGGAGTAACTATCGGAGCGCCGGATGTCATAAGGAATTCCACAAGCACGTAGCATTGGGCCCGTAAAAGCAAAAGACATGGCGTCTTCCTTAGAAATGACACCAACATCTTTGACACGGTCGATAAAGATTTTATTGCGCGTTAATAACGCATCACATTCTTTTAAAATAGCTTTTGTCTGTTCCAAACGTATATGAAGCTCTTGCAAAAATCCATCAGGGATGTCAGTGGCATTTCCACCAAAACGTGTCCAATTGGTAGTCAGGCGTGCTCCTGTGACTTCTTCTATGAGTTCCCATAGGTACTCACGTGCCTTGATGAACCAGAGAAAAAAGGTGAATGCTCCAATTTCCATTGCTGCGGCACCAATACAGGTGAGATGGTCGGTAAGTCGAGAAATCTCTCCCATGATCACTCTGGTGTATTCCGCGCGGCGAGGTGCTTCGATGTCAAAAAGTTTTTCTACAGCCATAGAATAACCAATGTTACATAGGAGCGGAGACACGTAGTTGAGACGATCTGTATAGGGGGTGATCTGGATCCATTGGGAATTTTCAGATTCTTTTTCAAATCCACGATGCAGGTATCCGATTTCAGGGATCATATCGACAATTTCTTCCCCATCAATATAAGTGGTAAACCGTACAATTCCATGCATGGCAGGATGAGCAGGGCCAATTTCGATTGGCATGATTGACGCATCCGCATCAGTTCTGTTTTCTCTTGCTACTGCCTCCATCAAGACCTTTCATAATCATAACGTTCGTGCACTTCACGCAATTCTAGAAGGGGTTGCTCTTTATCAACAGGATAGTCTTTGCGCAGTGGATAACCTTCAAATTCATCATACATCAAAATGCGTTTTAGATTTGGATGATTGGTAAAGGTAATGCCATACATGTCATAACATTCCCGTTCATACCAATCAGCCGCCATCCAAAGTTCGTGGATTGAATCGATGCGACAGTCTTCTTCAGGGACAAGGGCTTTGAGTCGTAAACGGTGATCCAGGCGCAATGATTTGAAATGATAGACAACTTCGAATCGAGGGTTTTCGTTGATATAATCTACTGCTGTCAGGTCGATCATCAGTTCCATTTTACACCGCTCATCATCTCTCAAAAATTGGCATATCGGAACGATTTCGGCACGATCGATCAAAACCGTTTCATCACCACGGTGGTCATGAAAGCCCTGGATTGCTTTGGGAAATTGATCTTGAAGCAGTTGAGTGAGTTGGCCAATTGATTGTTCAGTTGACATCCTTGATCTCCTGGTTAGGGCAATTGCGAAGCCTACTGGCGACTCAACAATAGTTTTTCTTTAGTTTCCTGTGGATTGATGCTGGATAGACGTCGAGCTTCTTGTTCATGCAAAGGATTGATCCCTTTGAGCCCTTTAGGGCCCTGATCTTGAATGCGGTTTTGTAATTCAATGATCGCATCCAAAACAGCTTCTGGACGAGGAGGACACCCGGCAATGTAAGTATCCACAGGAATGATTCGATCAATGCCCTGGACAACTGAGTAATTTTGATAGAAACCTCCAGAAGAAGCACATGCACCAAAGGCTACAACCCATTTAGGATCGGGCATCTGGTCATAAATTCTCTTGAGAACCGGTGCCATTTTATGAGTAATGGTCCCCACCACAAACAGTAAATCGGCCTGTCGCGGAGAAAATCGAGGGATTTCTGCGCCAAAACGTGAAATATCATAGTGTGAGCAGGCTGCTGCCATGTATTCCATGCCACAACAAGCCGTGACAAAAGGATAACTAAAAAGTGAAAATTTTCTGGCCCAATTGATAGTAGAATCGACCTTTGTGGTCATGAATCCATCATGAAATTGAGTATCTATTCCCATTCCAACGCTCCTTTTTTCCAGACATAGGTTAAACTAACAAGAAGGATAAGTATGAAAAAACAAACTTCAATAAAGCCAAACCATCCCAGCTCTCTAAATTTGACGGCCCAAGGGTATAAAAAAACAATTTCTACATCAAAAATCAGGAAGATCAATGCTGTCATGTAAAATTTAACATCATAGCGCTGACCGACTAATCCCTGGGAAGCAAAGCCACTCTCAAATGGCATGTCCTTGTCTTTTCCATGGCTTTTTGGACCTAGTAAAATACCGGCTAATGTGAAAACCGTGGCAAATACCAGTCCCAACACAATTAGAATCAAGATGGGAAAATATTCTGTTGCGAGCATGAAAGATTCCTCCTACAGTGGGAGATGTTGATAAAAGGGTTGAGTGACAGTTTATTTCGTTTGACAGGGACTAAGATTTTTAATTTATTTTTATCACATCGATCAGGAAGATTGTCAATCCATTTAAACAGAACCGGGAAATCCCTTTTCTAGATAGGTATCGAGATGAAATCCCTGGGGAACTTGAAGAGGGGCTTTTAAAAGCTTCGCTGATTTTATTTGATGTAACGGAAGTGCCAGGGGTTCTTGCGAGTCAGATGTGGCCGAGATCAGATAGGCCTGGTCGTCCATAAATACGATGCCAAGCGGACTGATTTCTTGTGTGGGCATACTCCGCTTGCTTGATTCTTGATACCGGATGCGCAATTGTTTTTCTTCCAACAAGGCCCGGTAGAGGGTTTCTACAACATTTGCATTTAAGGTGGAAGACTGACGGGAGGGGTGTTGTGAAATGATGCGAAATTTATCCGACCAACTGCAATGTGTTGAGTATTCTCGTTCTTTCAAGGTTTTATGAGCAAGCAAAAAATAGGGATGGAGCGATTCGACTGCCTGGTGGGGTAGCATGTGTCTGATGATTTGTTCGGCCAGGCTGAATGAAAGAGCGGTTATGGAATCCATGGAGGGAATGTTCAATAATTCAGCCTTTTCTTCCCAACTCCAGCGCAGGGATATCCCATCTTCTTCATCAATTGCTGCAACCAAGGGAAACTTGCTGGAGAGTTCCACCAGATTACGTTGAATGGTACGAATACTGATAGAGAGTCCACCTTGTTCCAATTTTTCTTTGATGATAGCAGCGGTGACGGTGTCAGGTTCTCGGGGGATCATTTTGAGAATCTGTATTTGTCTCAACATGGAATCCGCCATCGTTTTTCCTTTTAGTGTTGTTCAAAGCACATCAGGGTAAAATCATCTCGATTGAGCGGAGGGATGGAATAGACGGTATGGTGGTAAATCTGTTCTATAAAATCCTGGGAAGGCAAACGGGCGTGGATACGGATATAATCAGTGATTCTGTCCAGCTTGGAAGATCCTTCTTCATAAGGCAGACTTTCAAAGATAGCATCTGTGAAAAGAATGAGGCGGTCGTCGGTTTGAAATGTAAAAGATTCTTCGGAATAATTGGTGAATTCACTGTCTAAAACTCCCATTGCCATGCCTCCTGTGGAAGTCAGCGTGATGACTTGATTACCGCGTAATATTAAACCAGGGGGATGTCCTGCGTTGGTATAAGTGATTTTTTTGGATTCTGTATCGTAGATCCCATAGAAAATCGTGACAAATTTGCCATTCACCATCGATTTTAGCGACATGTTATTGATATAGTTGATCACAATTTCTGGAGAATGGATACCAGCAGAAAACGTCTGAAACAAGTTGAGGATCATCATTGAGATGAGACATGCTCCGGTACCATGCCCGGCCACATCACCAATTAAGATGCCATAATGTGTTTCGTCAATGGAAAGAACCGCGTAAAGATCCCCACCCAATGTACTGCAAAACTCGCTTTTCATGGCCAGTGGAAAATTGGGAACCTCCTGGGTACAGGCAGAAAAAATCATATTCTGAGTTAGTTTTGCTTCTGAAAGGTCGTTCTCCAATCTGGTGTTTACGGCTTCAAACAATTTGGCTTTTTGCGAAGTTTTGTTGAGTTTATCGCTGAGAATTCGGGAAAACCACTCGTATAAAATAGAGTGTAATTCGTGCTCATTGTTTTCTTTGATGTTTTTAAGGATTGAAGAGGAAACCGTAATCAATTGCAGGTCTTCTTCGGCACAGATAGTTGCACTGGAAGGAGCTCCTGTAATCACACTCATTTCTCCGAAGATATCGCCTACCCGACAGAGATTATAGATATATTCTCCATCCACATAAACGGAGATAATCCCGCTGACAATGAGATAAACCTCTTGATTTGGCTCACCTTGACGTAAAAGGGTTTCTCCTTTCTTGGCGGTCTTGAAACTGGAAATACTCACCAGCTTAGCAATTCTCTGGTCACCCGCATGCTTTAGATAACGAGATTGCTTGAGGAGATTAAAAATTAACTCATGTTCTTTATTCATCGACATATCTATTGAGACAATCAGGCTCTTTTTCTAAAACACGAACAAGGGTTTATCTTTTTTAAGATAATATTTTTACCAGAGAAAATCCATCCTTTACTGATGAACAGAATGTTTTTGACACTGAAGTTATATGCAGATTTGGGGCCGTTTTTTCATGCTCAGCTTCACAATGGTTCATATAGTTTATACCAAGTTGTGTTTAAAAAAGTGACATTCCAGAGTATTTTGTCATTCTGAGCTTGCGAAGAATCTCAATAATTTCAAAGAGATCCTTCGATAAGCCGCTTCGGCGTACCGTCAGGATGACATATTGTATACTTTTAAACGCAACTTCGTATTAATAGGACGCCGATAAAATAGAGGATCAAAGAAGATTTAGGGGTATATCACTTTATTCATTTCGACTCCTAATTTAATTTGAACTTAGATCTAGAGTTATAAGTTGTATAAAACTGTCTAAATTAATTGGTTTTAGAAAGAAAGGGAAAGTCTGCCATCAAGATGGGTTTGTGGTAAGGTGAAGTGAAATTGGGGACCTCCAGCGGTACTATTTTCTGCCCAAATCTGGCCACGATGTTCGAGAATGATTTCTTGGCAAATAGATAGCCCTAATCCTGTCCCACCTGCTGTGGTTTTTGTGGCACTGGATTGTGTGAATTTATCAAAAATCGATTCGAGTTCTTGCTCAGGAATATTCTCTCCTTCATTGTGGATTGTCACAGTTACTGCTGGAAGGGTTTGTTTATCTTCCTTTCGCTTTCCTTTGGGGAGAGTACTGGGAGCAAACGATATGGTTATTTTTCCATCAGATGGAGTGAATTTGATGGCGTTGTGGATAATATTGCGGAGTACTTGATTGATTTTATTTTTGTCAAAATGGGCTGAAAGATCATGGGAAGAAGGGATGACTTTCAGATGGATCGATTGTTCTTTGGCCAGTCCTTCCAACTCTCTAATCACCAATTCTACTGGCTCCATGAGATTGCAGAGACTCATTTGATAATTGGTTTTGCCTGATTGTAGTTTGGATAAGTCCAGGATATCGTTCAGTAACTCCAAAAGCCGTTCCCCATTTTCTCGAACTCTACGGAAGTACTTGTTAAACTTATTTTTGTCAGATACTTCGATATTGGCGATACCCCTGTTGGCAAAACCGATGATTCCGGTTAAGGGGGTTCTTAATTCATGGGACATGTTGGCTAAAAATTCGGATTTGGCAACACTGGCTTCTTCTGCTTTCTGTTTTGCCACAATGAGCATCTCATTTTGCTGTTCCAGGTTGGAGCGGTGCTCCTGCAATTGCATTTCTACTTTTTTTCGCTCCGTGATTTCTTGCTTGAGGTCAGCAATGGTTTGTTGCCCAATCCAGACCACCAGGTAAACAAACAAGGCACCAAAGAAAAAAACCAATCCTGTCAAGACTAATAACCATTCGCTCATTCCACTGGCAATCAGGATCAAAACCCCTAAGTATCCCAACAGAAAAAAGATCATTAAATAGAGCAATGCCTTCCAGTAAGGCGCGCGTTTTTCTCCCTGGAGAAGTTGCAACACATGTCTGGTTCCCAAAATCGATCTGAGCATGATGACGGCCCCTATAGCCACACAGACTGCAGAAAAGATATTGCTGATTCCATCCATTATTGTAGAAAACTCCCTTTAATCATTGTCTGTTCATTTTGGCAAATCCTTTCGACAATAAAATTCATGGTCTCTTCCTGGGATTCAATCGATTCCATGAGTTTGAACTGTGCCCGACACCGATCCAGGTTATGGGCTTTGCGAGACACTGGAAAATAGAGATCGCCATCAAGGTGGTCTGTCAGAAAGCGAATACCTAATTCCAGGGTTAGAAGTTTTCCACTGAAAACCAGATAAGATTTTTCAATTGGTGTGAGCAATCCATCCGTTGCTTCCAAATATCCTCTGGTCAAGGCTTCAAAAATATCCATTTGTGCGTGAACTTTGGAGAGATCCTGTTCATCTTCAGCCATGGGATTGGTCGAAGTACGAATCATGTCTCCAAAATCGTAAAGTGTCAATCCTGGCATTACAGTATCCAGATCAATGACGCATCTCCCTTTTTGGGTATTTTGATCAAATAAAATGTTATTGAGTTTCGTATCATTGTGGATGATTCTTTGGGGAATGCGTTCCTGTTTGTGAAGCTTCAGTAACGTATGAGTGATGTTTTGGTGTTTCAAAACAAATTCGATTTCATTTTGGCAATCATGAGCCCGGTTGTGCCTGTCACGGGAGAGAACGCGTGTGAAATCATCAAAACGTTTTGGGGTGTTGTGAAAATCTGGAATGGTTTCTTTCAATTGATGATCCGGGAGATCTTCCAGCATTTTTTGAAACTGGCCAAAGGTTTTTGCCATTTCATAGGCTTGTTGTGGCGATTGGATGATGTCGAAAGAGCATGTGTTTTCTATGAAATAGTAGGTTCGCCAATAGTTCCCCTCCACGTCGTGATAATAGGGCTTTCCGTCTTGGGCATGAATTAAATTGAGGCAGTTGCTAGAAATGTCAGATTTTTCTACCAGGGAGAGTTTTTTTTTCTGATGATTGATGACGGTGCTGACATTGTGCATCAATTCCACTGGTTTTTTGAATACCCGATGATTGATGCGTTGATGGATATAACGTACCGTGATATTTCCCTGTTGATAGGAGGCGAGGTAGGTATCATTGATATGCCCCGATCCCCAGGGGTGAGCCGCAAGGAAATTTCCATCAATGTTAAAGTTTTTCCCTATTGCACCAATATTGAGTTTCATTTATATACTCAAGAGTTGTAAGTTTTCAATTCCCTGTAAGGTATTGAAATCAAAGGGGGCTAGTAAATCAGGCTGGTTTGATGTGCTCTTCTTAAAGTTCAATCACTTCAATAGATTGGAAAATGCTGATAGCTGAAAACTGAGAACTTATGACTGTCGAGTTATATAGAAAACACCTCAATGATTTCCAAGAGTTTTTTCGCCTGAGTGTGGAGTTCTTGAATGATTTCATCTAACATTTGAGCCAGTTTTACATTTTGACTGATCACTTCTTCCAGTTTTAGCACCGAGTGGTTGATTTGTTCACTACTGCTTTGTAACTCATTGGTCGATGTCGAAATCTCCTGGACGAGATTGGCCGTTTTCTGAATATTTGGTAACATCTGTTTGAGAGTGTTTTCTGCTTTTTTAGAAAGCCCCATACTGGTTTTAGAAAATTCGGAAATTTCTCCTGCTGCCTGTTGACTGTTCTCAGCCAGCTTTCTAACTTCAGCAGCCACCACCGCAAATCCTTTTCCCTGGGCCCCTGCTCTTGCTGCTTCAATGGCGGCATTCAGCGCTAACAAATTGGTTTGCCGGGCAATCTCTTCTACAACCGATACCTTGTGCACGGTTTCATTCATGGATTCGAGGGCTTGTTTGACAGCCATCCCACTTTGTTGCGCTTCGCGGGCAGAAGCATCAGCAATTTGTTTAGTTTGTTGAGCATTATGATCATTCTTTTCAACAACGGTCATCATCGTTTCCATCGATTCGGTTACAACATCAATAGAACGGGATTGTTCTGAGGCACCTTTGGCCACATCACTGGCCAGTGTCAGAATGTATTGACTACGATCGCCTAACACCCCTGAGACATCTTTTAACTGAATGATGATGTTTTTCAAACTGAGGGTGGCTTGATCGAGACTTTCAGCCATTACACCAATCTCGTCTCGTCGTTGTAATTGCAGTGTCGCCCGCAAATCTCCTTTTCCGAAGTCTTTGGTAAATTCTGTAACTCGACGGACTGGATTAAAAACAGATTGATTGAGTATGACAATAGAAACTATAAAAAAAACGGCAAGTACCCCCGTCAAGACGAGGATGATTTCCAGAGTCGATTGAACAATTCGTTGATCGCTTTCATCCAAAGAAATGGACATATCCATCACACCCAAAATATCCCCTTCTTTGGCATTATGATGACAAGACAGGCACTCTTGTTGTGCTGGAAATGGTTTTAGCATTCTCAACAGATGGTTTCCCTCGTACACTTCAAAGATTTGTGCTTCTGCGGTGCTGAAAACCTCTAAAATCTTAGGATCGCTGGTGTAAACCTCTTGAGGGGTATACAACTCAATGACCATTTTGGATTTGGCAATTGCCAAATCATGAATTCCTGGAATTTCTTTTGCTTCAACAACCGCATTTTCTACAAATTCGACAACACCAAATTTCATATTTGTTCGCAGGGTTTGAAAGACTGAATCACTCAGCATTTCTAATGTCGTCTGTACATTGATGCGAACTTCTTTGCTTTTACTTTGATAGACGAGTACAGATAAAACCGTTGTCAGTGCAATAAAAAATGCCAAAAATCCAACAAGTGTTTTTGTTTTGATATTCATAAAAATACCCCCCTCAACTTACTCTATTACCGTTTTTCGGATATGTGTTACATGAACTGACGCATTGTGTTATAGGTGTCTTTGACCTGTTGAGTGATTAAATTGACATTCTGCACGGTGTGTTGAATGTTGCCGAGCATCTCGTTGCAATTATCGCTGGCTACATCAATACGTTCCCTGATTTGCAGGATGTTTTCTGTTTCTCCTTTAACGGTATGAGTGATATTGGTATTGATTGTGTTCATTTTATTCAAGAAGTGCAAGATATGATTTGTTGCATTGACCGCATTTGTTGCATCATCCCGGATCACCTCCACTTGCGTGTCAATGGTCTGTGTCGCACTGGCAACTTGATTGGAAAGGTTTTTGATCTCTTCAGCAACTACACTGAATCCTTTTCCCGCTCTTCCTGCTTTTGCTGCTTCAACCGAAGCATTTAGTGCCAATAACTGAGTTTTAAAAGCGATTTTATCAATCAGTGTGACCACTTTGGTGATTTCAGAAGCAGATTGCTCTAAAGCATTCATCACACTATGGGTATTTTCAATTTCTTTCAACAGATTTTGGTTCATAGCAGAGGATTGTTCCACCCGATAACGGATTTCTGTAAAAGAGTCTGAAATACCATGAGCTTTTTCCATGGTTTCCTGAACCACATCAACAACTTTTTGGGTGTGATCATATGTATTTTGCAAATCCAGAGAAATGTTTTCTGATTGAGCAATGAGACCACCTACATTTGTTTCAATCGAATGCAGGTATTTTTTTCGAGTTGAATGAATGGCATCAATCATTCGATTGAAACCTTGGGCCAAGTCTCCTGATTCTGTTCCATGCTCTACTTCCACTTTCAAGGTTTCTGAAAAGTTTCCACTGGTGGTGGCCTGATGCATGGCCTGGGCGATCTCCAGGATGCTGGAAGTGGCGCCATGTTCTGAAATATTCAGACCTAAACGTTCATCTTCAGGAGGAACTCGCAATGGTGTGATAGAGTTGATCAAGCGCAATAGACAATAAGCGATTCCAAAGGACCAAAAAAAGCAAACGACCACTCCTAGTGTTTGAATGCCAACTTGTGTCCATCTTGATGTTTCTCCCAGGCTCTCTGAGGTCATGAATATGCCTGTCGCAATGGTTCCCCAGGCACCTCCAAAACCGTGCACGGCGATGGCACCAACGACATCATCAAGCTTCAAGATTCGTTCGACCAGATGAACGGCGCCAAAGACAACCATACCACCAATAAAGCCAATGATAGCGGCACCCGGCGTCTCAACAACGTTACATCCGGCGGTGATGGCGACCAATCCCCCCAACACACCATTCATGATCATTTCACCCTCTGGTCGTTTGAGAGGACTGGTGAACCAGCTTAATGCCGAGGCCGATATGCCCCCAAAACATCCTGCTAAAATGGTGTTGAGAATGATGGGTGCTAGACCAGGGCCCGCTTCCAGTGTACTACCGCCATTGAAGCCAAACCAACCAAAAAACAGAATGAAGGTTCCCAGATAAGCCAGTGTCATGTTGTGGGGATGGAATCGTTGTGGATTCCCATCTGCATCAAATTTTCCCATACGGGGACCAATGATGATGATTCCTGCTAAACCAACCCAGCCACCAACAGAATGCACAACGGTGGAACCTGCAAAATCGACAAATCCCAATGCTTCCAACCACCCTTGTTGATCATTATGCAGCAGGCTTCCCCATGCCCAATGTCCAAAGATCGGATACACCACTACAGAAATGAGAGCGGAAAGAATCAAATACGATCCAAATTTGGTGCGGCCTGCAATCGCACCAGAATCAATAGTTGCTGCTGTTCCGACAAAGACGGACTGAAAAATAAAAAACACCGCAGTCCAAGGATTTTCAACGGAAATCAGAAACTCTGATGTGCCAATCCAACCGTCCTCCGAAGTGCCAAACATCAGACCAAATCCCAGTGTCCAAAAACCAATAACGGCAATAATAAAATCGGCCATATTTTTGATAGCAACATTGATTGAATGTTTGGCGGCAGCAACTCCTGCTTCCAAACACATGAACCCTGCCTGCATCAAAAAAACCAAACCGGCTGCTGTGAGAATCCAAACGTAATTTAGTGTTTCCTGCCAATTGTTCTCTGATATGTCTGGAGGTGTTTGTGCCCAGATATTTGTTGAAAAAATGCAAGTGCCTAAAATACTGAGTATGATGAATTTTATTGTTTTTGTTGAAATCATGGCTGCCCCCCACGTGTGAATTTTCAGATTTTCTGTGTTTGTTTCCTACTCAATGGAGTGATTTTGGTTTGCCCTGATATTCTCTTTGCCCTGCTTTATGAATTCTCTTAATCCTAATCTTAATCCCAATCTGAAAATCCTGATTTTTGAGTAACATTATGATTAAGAGGGTGCAACCCTTCGTAAGACATCAAGACATGTTTTAATCACGTTACTAATAATAGAATTCATCGTTTGCTTAAGATTGACATGAAAATCAAGATTTTTCTGAAACAATCTCTCTCTTGTCACATTATTTCAGAACCTGTTTGGAAAAAATGGTTCGTGGCGAAAAATCGATCTCGTTGAGCGGATTTTTG
>JANQHV010000186.1 GCA_028282505.1 SAR324 cluster bacterium
GCTTGTCGAAGGATCTCTTTGAAATGATTGAGATTCTTCGCAAGCTCAGAATGACAAAATACTCTGGAATGTCACTTTTTTAAACGCAACTTGGTATAAAGATCTTTTTGTGCGGTCGGCGTTCCGATTTTTCGTGGATTTTGTGGCCATCAGCAAGAACGATACCTTTGGACAAAATCTATCTGGAGATCTATACTAAAGAAATAGATTTTCTCAAAATTCGGCACTTTTCAAGTTCAGTTTACAGTATTTGGTCCATTCCTGTCTTGACCAGAGTGTCATAGTACGATAGAGGAAAGCCAGGATGAAATAGCATTCGTTTAAAAACGAGACAGTGGAGAGGAGGTCATCATGGAAACACGAAGAGACTATTCTGACAGGGAAATTGAACAACTGGAAAATGAGGAATGGAAAGATTCTTTGGATTATGTGATTAGTGCAAACGATCATCAGCGTGTGGAGGGCCTGCTCAGGCAATTGCATGAGCAGGCGTATGATGCCGGTATCAGTGTGCCGGTTGTGTTAAACACGCCCTACATCAATACGATTCCTGTAGCAGACCAGCCGGCTTATCCAGGAGACCAGAAACTGGAAAAGAGAATCGAAAATATTCTGCGTTGGAATGCCGCAATCATGGTTGTGCGTGGCAACCGAAATTTTCCGGGCATTGGGGGGCATATCTCCACCTATGCCTCCAGTGCCACTTTGTATGAAATGGGATTCAACCACTTCTTTCGTTCACCAACAGCAAACCATCCTGGAGATTTGGTCTATATCCAGGCCCATGCGTCTCCAGGCATTTATTCCCGCGCTTTTCTGGAAGGCCGTCTGACCCAGCAGCAACTGGAGAACTTCCGCCGAGAGTTACAGCCAGGCGGGGGGTTGAGTTCCTACACCCACCCACGTTTACTACCAGAGTTCTGGCAATTTCCCACGGCTTCGATGGGATTGTCGCCTTTGATGGCCATCTATCAGGCTCAATTTGCTCATTATTTAAACGACCGAGGCTTGAAGGAGCGTGGAGGAAAAATATGGACATTTGTTGGTGATGGAGAAATGGATGAAGTGGAATCATTGGGAGCGATCAATTTTGCAGCCAGCGAACAACTGGATAATTTAATTTTTGTGATCAATTGCAACCTCCAGCGTTTGGATGGTCCTGTACGGGGAAACAGTAAGGTCATCCAGGAACTGGAGCGTATTTTTCGGGGAGCCGGATGGAATGTGATCAAAGTGCTTTGGGGAAGCGGATGGGATGCTTTACTGCAAAGGGATCAGAATGGCCTGATTCGCCGTCGCATGGATGAATTGAAAGACGGACATTATCAAAAGTATAGTGTCGAATCCGGTAAATTCAACCGAGAACATTTTTTTAGTATCAATCCAGAATTGATGGCACTGTCTGAATCATTAACCGATGAAGAAATCCGCACGGTGTTACGGGGAGGACATGATCCCATCAAACTCTATGCAGCATACCACCATGCTGTCTCTCACCGGGGCTCCCCGACTGTCATTCTGGCCAAAACTGTCAAAGGGTATGGAATCGAACCATTAGCCGGAAAAAATGCAACCCATCAGTTGAAAAAGTTGGAAACTCAGCAGCTCATGGACTTGAGAGATCAACTGGAAATACCCATTCCCGATAGTGCAATGGATAGCTGTCCTTATTACCGTCCTGATGAAAACAGTCCGGAAATACAATATTTACTGGAACACCGACGGTCTCTTGGGGGATTCATTCCTTCCCGTCAACAGATTTCCATGCCTCTGCCAACGCCACCCAAAGATCTGTTTGCTGAATTTAAGCAAGGTTCTGATGGTCGGCAGATCTCCACCACGATGGTCTTTGTCCGAATTTTATCCAAGTTGCTCAAAAACAAGGAGCTTGGCAAATATATTGTCCCCATCATTGCCGATGAAGCACGCACTTTGGGGATGGAAAGTTTGTTTCCTCAGGTCGGGATTTACTCCAGGGTTGGACAATTGTACGATCCGGTTGATGCCGGCAGCGTGACTTACTATCGAGAAGCCAAAGATGGTCAAATCCTGCAGGAAGGCATCAATGAAGGAGGTTCTGTTTCTTCTTTCATTGCCGCAGGCACCGCCTATGCCAATTACGGCATTCCCACCATTCCTGTCTATGCTTTTTACTCCATGTTTGGGATGCAGCGCAGCGGAGATTTATTCTGGGCTGCCAGTGATGCCATGTCACGAGGATTTCTGATAGGAGGGACATCTGGAAAAACAACCCTCAATGGAGAAGGATTCCAGCATCAGGATGGGCACAGCCATGTCATGGCCAGTGTCATTTCTCCTTTGCACACCTATGACCCTGCTTTTGCTTATGAACTGGCCGTTATCATCCGGGAAGGCATTCGCAGGATGTATGAAAAGGAAGAAAATGTGTTTTATTATATCACCGTGGCCAATGAAAATTACGCCATGCCTCCGATGCCCAAAGGGTGCGAAACCGGAATTCTGAAAGGAGCTTATTGCTTCAAAAGAACGAGAACTTCTGCCAAAAATGGGAAAGCTTGTCTGTTAGCCAGTGGTACTATTATCAATGAAGCTCTGGCCGCACAAAAACTCCTCAGTCAATACAAGGTGGCCGCAGAAGTGTGGAGTGTGACCAGTTATAACGAGTTACGCCGGGATGCTCTGGAGTGTGAACGATGGAACTTGCTCCATCCTGGAGAACCCGAACGAATTCCTTACGTGAGCCAGATTTTTCAAGACCAGGATCGTGTCTATGTGGCGGTTTCTGATTTCATGAAAACGCTGCCTGATTCCATTGCCAAATGGATGCCTGGCCCCTTGATTTCTCTGGGAACCGATGGGTACGGACGCAGTGAAACACGTGAAGTGCTCCGGGAACATTTTGAAGTCAATGCGGCTTTCATCACTCTGAGTGCCTTGTCTGCCTTAGCCAGGCAGGAAAAAATTTCTTTAGACATGGTGCAGCAGGCCCAACAGGATTTGCAGATTGATCCGAATAAAACCAATCCAATGATTATTTAGCCTCTTCAGAACGTACCATGGACTCCAGGGCAACACGAGGACAGATGTTATTTTGGATATAATGCACCAGGTTGGTAGAAACCGAACGAATCTTTTTTTCGGTCCCGGCATCCAGACAATTTCCTTCCTGGTCAAATACTTTCTGCACTCCGGCAACTGAAACGGGTCCTGGTAAAACAATCGCTCCCACGTGAGAACAAACGCCTCGTAAACTTTCGAGTGACTTGATCGCTCCAATGGCTCCGGCAGCAACGCCTAAAAGTGCGATTGGCTTACCTGACAAGACAGAGGGAAACCCCAGGTTTTCAATGACCAGTTTAATGACGCTGCTGTAACTGCCATGATATTCAGGGGTAGACAAAATCACTCCAGTCGCCTGAGAAACCATGTCACGTATTTTTTTTGAATCGGATGACTCCTCTCCTCCTGGAAAGGACAGATTCAATTGTGCAGGGTCAATGATGTCATAGGAACACTCCGGATGTTGTTTGAGTTCATCAACGGCGATGTTGACAGCCTTGGAGGTGTAATTTCCTGGTCGTGTGGTTCCGACAACGGCAACAATATGAATTCTGTTTTGCTGTTTTTCCATAATTTCTCCATTTGATTTGTTTTAGAACCTGTTTGGAAAAGATGGTTTGTGGCGAAAAATTGATTTCGTTGAGCGGATTTTTGAGAAAATTTGAGGCGAATAGCGAGCCTTTTTAACGAAAATTTTCCCAAAACAGACGCCAATGAGACGGTTTTGCAGCAGAATCAGGTTTTTCAAACAGGCTCTTATCATGTGATCATTTCAAGGCCAATACCACATAGACAGAGACAAAATCAGTAGTGGCTGACCTGTTCCAGCATTTTTTTGTCCACTGATTGATGCTCTTCCTTACACTATTCTCCTTGATTTTGCTCAAATGTCCAGTTAAGCTCTCTAAAAGAAGTCTTAAAAGATCCTTTTTTAGGAGAATATTATGGAATACACCATCACCCAGGCAAAGAAAGACTTGAACGCAATCGTATCATCGCATCAAACGGTTACTATTTTTAAAAATGGGAAACCGGAAGCGGTCCTTATGCCGTTTGAGCAATACCGAAATATGTCGAAAGAGATTATCCGCTTGCATGAACAAACCGCTATTGAGACAGCAAAGAAGATTGCCAACGGAGAAATGGATGAAATGCTTCTCGATGATTACAAAGAGGGCAGTTATTGATGCGTCAGATCAAGCACACTCCTCAGTCCCGGGAATTTCTTGATTCTTTAAAACAAGACGGAAAACGAAATCATGGTGTGGCAATTATACACCGTTATACGCTGTTTGCGTCTTTACCCAAAGATCAAATTCTTGCATTCCCTACTGTGGAAAAAAAGAGAGATCAACCTTTGGTCATCACATTCAAAATTGATTACAGGGAATTGGATGATTTGAGTTATTGGGAAAGCTATCATGTTGTCTGTCTGGTTGAAAAAAAACGATTTGTTGTCGTTTCCATCCCACACGGAAAAGTTCAATGACTCGTGAACCAATCACGGGGCATCTTGTAAAGACAGGTGACGCAGCGTAAAATCCAGAATTTCTTTGGATTTGCCAAAGTATTCCAGCAGTTGAATGTCACAGTCTGGATGGGCTTCCTGCAAACGATTGACGATTGCTGGAATATCAGTAGCCACATGCCGTCCCGTATTCAAAAAATACGGGTAAACATTGATGTGAGTGACTCCCTTCTCAATCAAAACTGCTGCTGCGTCAGAAATGGACGGAGGACAAATTTCCAGAAATGCTGGTTCCACAAAATGATAAGATTCTGATGTTTTTTGACCAATACTTTGGACAAATGCTCTGAATTCTTCGTTGGCTTGGTCGCGTCGGCTGCCATGTGCAATGACCAGTAGTGCTTTCATTTCGCCCCCACTAGACTTCTTAAGTCTTGATGAATCCCGATCAGTTTGATACCAACTTCAGAACGTTCTGTTGCCCGATGGTCAACAGGTCTCACATGAACCACTTCTCCAATGGCCTTATAGATCAGTTCACGGCTAAAGAAGCCCAGAGTGATTTTTTCTCCCTGCGTCAGGGTATGCTCTATCTGGAGTTTCATGCCTCCCGCACTCATGTCCAGAATCAATGCCTGGGCAATGCGATTTTCCTGGTGCTCTGAGGAGAGGTAGATTTGAGAAAGCAAAGGAAACCTTTGGATTCGCCGATTTTCATCATCTATGTGAGAATCCGATGATATTGATTCTGCCTGAGTCTGCAAAGTTTTGGGCAAAAGAGGAATGATGCACTCTGCACAAATATACTGATTTTGGGTATTTTCTTCAGATGAATCATCCCATTCAAACTTCACTTCTTTTTGGCACCATGCACAATGTCTATTCATGTTGACTCCTTATGTTGCACTGGGAATTGTGATCTCAAAAGTCGTTCCTTGGTCAAGTTCTGTGTTAATCTCAATGGTTCCGTTGAGATGATCAACGGTTGCTTTAACCGCATCCATGCCAACACCACGACCAGAAACATCGGTTACTTCTTCTTTGGTAGAGAATCCTGGAGCAAGAATCAATTTTATTAATTCTTCATCAGGGGCGGATTCTGCATAGTTGTCATCAATGATACCTTTTTTCAAGGCAATATTTTTGATGACTTCGGCATCAATCCCCCCTCCATCATCAGCAATGACCAAAACCAAGGCCTGATTTTCTGCAACAGCCTTGATCGTGATGTGACCTGCTTCTGGTTTTCCCAACATCACCCGGGTTTCTGATTCTTCCAGACCATGATCTACAGAATTGCGGACCAGATGCACCAGGGAGCCAAAAAATCCTTTCAACTGATCATAGGAAACTTCGATATCTTTGCCCTCGACATGGATTTCAACTAGTTTGTTGAGACGTTCTGCCAGACCTTCTGCTGCAATAGCATATTTTTGTAACATCGGGCCAATGGGTTGTTTACGTAATTCTCGAAAAGCGTGTTGAACGGTTTCTCTCCTCTCTTCGGGCAGTTGATCCTGCAACAATTGCCTAACTTTATTGATTTTCGATTCTTTGATTTTATAGGCGGGCTCTGTTTGTTGGCGTTCTTCTTCAGAGACAATATTATTCAACTCATTTAACGTATCTGTAAAAACCTGCTGGGTGGCTTTTGTGTCTTCGAGGAGCTGCCTCAAGATTTCTGGGTTTAAGTGCTTTTCTCCGCTACGAATGACTTCCAGACCGGCCTCGATGGTATGGGTTTGTTCAGCTACTTTTTT
>JANQHV010000210.1 GCA_028282505.1 SAR324 cluster bacterium
CTTAACGTTCGCTAATTTTTTGAGAAGTTTTTCAAAATGGGCTAAAGTGCCCAGATGTCAGAATCATTCACGGTAGCAACAGAGCGGATAGATGATCTCCCCCTGCTCCTATCGCAATTGAAAAGGATGGGTATTCCCGCCTTATTAGATCATCATTTTCCAGTTCATGGTAACTGGCAAGGTTTAAGTTTAGGTTGGGTAGTAACAGTCTGGCTTTGCCATATTCTCTCAGAGGGAGATCACTGCCTGGAACATGTTCGTCCTTGGGCATCGAAGCGTCTTCACAGTCTTCGTGTTCTGGTGGCCGCCAATTTGGAAGAATTGGATTTTACTGATGATCGTTTGGCTAATATTCTAACGATTTTCAGTAATATAGGGGCTTGGCGAGAATTTGAAAAATCTCTTTGTGGGGAGTTGTTGAGTGTCTATGATTTAGAGGCTCGTTGTATTCGTCATGATAGTACCACTTCGAGCAGTTTTCGTTGTGTGAGTGCCCTTTGTGATTTGTTTCAGTTTGGTCATAGCAAAGATTACCGTCCTGACCTTGCTCAATTGAAAGTGATGCTGGCCAGTTTAGATCCAATGGGACTGCCCTTAGTGACAGAGGTGTTGCCAGGCAATCAGGCCGATGATCCTCTTTATATTTCTTCGATCCAGCGGGTTCAAGAGGATCTTCAGAAAAGGAATTTGCTGCATGTAGGAGACAGTAAAATGTCGTCTTTATCTACTCGCAGTTACCTTGTTTTTTCAGGGGATAGCTATTTGATGCCTCTGTCATTGAAGCAGTTATCCCGACAAAAACGAGAAGAGAGTATTGCGGCGGCTTTGGCAAATAAGGAGCAGTGGCAGGAGGTTTATCAAAGCGATGGCAAGGGCCAAAACCAGCTCATTGCCCAAGGCTTTGAAGTCGAAGAAATCATTACCACCAGCCATGAGGACAGTGAGTTCAGTTGGAAAGAGAGACGTTTCTTTGTACACTCAGCTCAACATGCCAAACGTTTGCAAGCCAAATTGCTGAGACGCATTGAGAAGACTCAAGAACAGTTGGAACAACTCAATGAAAGAGGTCGAGGAAAGCCTCGTCCTAAAAACAGAACAGATTTAGAGCAGGCGATCAAAAAAATTATCACTGAAGGCAAAGTAGAGGAATTTTTGGAGGTCAACATTGAGGAAAAAGTCACTGAAAAAAAGGTCCGTGCTTACAAACAGCGCCCAGCTACCCTTCGCCAAGAGTGGGATTTCCAGATCAATGTCTTCGAGAATCAGGACAAAATTGAGGAAACGCTCCGCTATTTAGGATGGCAGATTTATGCCACACCTTTGTTAAGGCATGAATTTTCTTTTCAGGAGGCTGTTGTGTGTTACCGCAATGAATACCGAATCGAACACAATTTTCGACGACTCAAAGGTCCCTTATCTCTGAAACCTATGTATTTGCAAAAAGAAGACAGGATTGAAGGATTAATCCGACTACTGACCATTGCCTTACGAGTACTCAGTTTGACTGAGTTCAAGGTACGAGAGACCTTGAAAAAGAAACAAGAAGCTCTCCAAGGCTTGTATCCGGCAAACCCGAAACGAGTAACGCAAAGACCCACTACTGAAAAACTACTTAAAGCCTTTGATGAGGTCAACTTGACGATCATTAGACAAGCTAAACAAACCTTGATTTATCTTAATGATTTATCACCACTACAAAGTAATATTTTGCAATTAATGGGACTTTCCCAAGACTGCTACTATCAGCTTAGAGAAAATTTTATAAACTCAACATAAAATAAGCGAACGCTAAGCTAAAAGAATAAAAATGGATGTTTATTACTTCTCGATTGGTGTTGTGTTGGCCTCCTTTATCAAAAAAGTGATCTGAATTGTCACAAGCATTTTACCATTCCAGGGATTTAGAAATGGTGAAAATCATTGTGTTATTAAAATCAGATAACAAAAGAATGATTTTTAAATAAAAAATTATCATCTCCGTAGCAAAAAGAGAATTCATTGTCTATGGGGACGAGGTACTCAATTTTCTGGGGAGATTTTTTTATTCTATAATTTCAATTGTTTAAAAAATGAAAAATAAGATGAGATCTTGATTTTATGTATTGTAATTTTTCAATTTTTTTAGAAGGCTGGAGTCAATTTTTGGGCCCTTATCACAAATAGTTTATATTGTCTATGGGGACGAGGTACCTAATTTTCCGAGAAGATTTTTTTATTCTATAATTTCAACAATTTAAAAATAAAAATTAAATAAAAATTAAATAAAAGGCGATATAGAGAATTTTGCTTTCGACATCATTACCTGAAAAGAAGCTTGAGTTTCCATGTGTGATAACGAAAAGCCGAATATTTTTTAGTGAATCAATAAAAGAGGAGAAATTTTTAGAGGATCTTTGAGCAAGAAATGCCCACTTTGCGGACAAGTGAGCATTTCTCAAGAAGCAAGAGTTCAACCTTACGGAGTGAAGGCAGCAGTTTGAATCTTAGGTGATTCTTGCATGGTATGCATGACAGCTTTGATGTTTTTGATTTCCTGGCTCATACTGGCCATTTGTTTTTGCGCTTGTTGTAGTAAAACGGTCAATTGCTCAATAGTTTGCTGTTGCTGCTCAATCATTGTTTGTTGCGATTTAGTAGCTTCAATCAGTGGAACAACTAGTTTGCTATAATTCACAGCTTTGTAGCCATCTTCATCAGTACTGACGATTTCAGGAAAGACTTTTTCCATTTCCTGAGCAATCACACCAATATCATTTCCTGATTTGAAACGATTTTCAGGAAATTCCTCCGCACGCCACTCAAAGGAAACTCCTCTCAACTGAATCAGCTTTTCCAAACTGTCCCCCAAAGCGTGAACGTTTTTCTTAAACCTCTGATCCGACGAACTGTAACTGCCTGTTGTGAAGGTATTGCCAACAACATGAAGTGCATACGTAGGACTCGTCGTTCCGATGCCGACATTTCCATCGTTTCTCACAAACAAGAGACTCTTAGATCCTCCATTTGATTTGACATGAAGTGAGTATTCTGTACCAGTGCTTTGGGTTTGAATATAGACCCCATAACCATTAGCGTAAGTGTTTCTTAAGTCAGCTACAGGCGCCTCGTTTGGGGTAACAACATTTAAAGCTGCAACTGGATTCGTCGTCCCAATGCCGACATCACCATTCTTTTTTAATGTTAAAGTACCACCGGTATTTACTGAAAGTTCTAGGGCTTGATGCCCATCACTATTGCTATGAACATATTTAATGACACCGGCATTGCCTGCTGTTCCATCTTTTCCCAGTAGCACGGACGTAAAGTTTCCACTAGACAAGCTTGGATCATAAAAAGCAGCAATGGGATTATCAACCGAAGCTTGTTGTACATGTAGTAGTTCCGAAGGGTTTGACGTTCCAATCCCGACATTGCCCCCATTATAATAGATATTAGGGTTTAAGTCTGTCCAAGGACTTTCACCTGATGTGGGCAATTCTGCAATGATTTCATTAGTTTTAGCACGGAGTATTTCAAAGTTTTTGTTCACGTGCTCAGCACTGGCTGGGGTATTAGCTGAAAACACAGCGGGGGTTCCCGGAGGATCGGGAAACGTTGGCGGATTGCCACTATAAGGATCTGTGATTGGTTCGATAGCATAAACACTATTGGGGAGAGCAAGAAGGATCATCAGAACCAATACACTCCATCCCATAATTTTCCAAATTGATTGATTATTTTTCGTATTTTGCTTTTTCATAAGATTCCTTTGTCATGATGGTGAATAATAAAAAAAGGTTAAGATTGCTGGACTCTAATTCAATAGGACCAATTCTTTTCATTCCAATTGTCCTGATTCCAGACAAATAAACCAGGATAGGTAGTGGGAGCCCAATTCTTCTCATTCCAGTCTCCCTGATTCCAAAACAAAACAGCATTGGAGAGGCAAGTGTCTGGATAGTTGTAGAGGCAAGTGACATCAGTAGCATCAAGTTTCCCCTGAAAAATATAGACCTCGTCTAAAAATCCAACGAATGGGCCTCCAGCCCCCTGGTTATTGTCTCGTGCTCCAATATTAGTGGAAACTCCGGTCTGGATACTACCTCCAAGTTGATTTTGGACAGTTGTTTGCTGTGGAACAGCATTTATATATATTTTCACACTGTCTGTGTTGCCTAAGCCATCGTATGTGGCCACATAATGGTAGTAATCACCGGTTAAGCTTGAATCAACCGGAATCGCACCAGCTGGAGCGGTGACTTCCAGTTGATTTCCCTGGGTATTGTGACGTAATTTAAAGCGGATCTTGTTGTCCACTTTAAAGTGAATGGCCCATCCTGCAGAAGAATCATCATCACTGGCATTGGTGGACATCCGGCCTATGACGATTTTGTTGCCAGCAGCTCCCCGTTTCATCCATAATGAAATGGAAAAAGGATCACTAGCTGAGAAATTTAGAACAGAACTTTGCGTATCAACTAGATCAATATAAAAGCTGCCATCGAAGTGTAAAGCATGGCTTCCTACTTTGGCATCTATTTCATACTGACCCGTAATATCAGTTTCTGTTTTCGTTGAAGCGTCTTTGGCAATTCCATGGAGCAGCTCTCCAGAAGCATCCAGGAGATGCCCATCAAAAGACCAATGGCCCACTTCTTCATATGTGGAAGTCAGACCCAAATGGACTTGCCTCTCCAACTTGGGAGGTTTTCTGTTGCTGGGTTCTTCTGTGTCATTGTGACCCTCAGGTGAACAACTGATCAAAACCAGCAATGCCAGCGATAGGAAAAAGGCTGGGATTAAAAAATTCAGACGTTTACGTTTTATCATATTCATGTTATTTCTCCTGATTTTAGGTTAATTGACTCTTTAATTTATTTAGAATAAAAATGAATATTTCTTGCTGTTCAATTTATGCGTTGTCCTATGACCTCCTTTATCAAAAAAGTGTTCTAGGGATTTTCACAAGTATTTTTTACATCCTGGGAATCAGGAAGTGGTAAAAATGATTGTGCTATTACGAAACAGAAAGTAGATGGACTTTAAATAAAAATCCTTCATGCCTGCCTGTAACAAAAGGAGAAATCGTTGTCTATGGGGACGAGGTACCTAATTTTCCGGGGTGTTTTTTTAGATAATAATTTCAGTGATTTAAAAAATTAAAAAATGAAGAAAAAATTGAATTTTTTGGATTATTTCTAAAAACTTTGGGACGTTGAGGAATCTAAATTTTCAATGTGTGAGTTATTTTAAGGGGTGGTTTGATGATTAAACTTGTTGCATTTAGTAAAACTATAATATACAAATTGCTTATCTTACCTTTATATAATATACAACTTTCATTGACAGGAATCACGATGCGTGCGCAACCGATTTTCGGTGTCGTTGTGGCAAAACACCATCAATGACAGGAGATATGGAAATGAGTGACGACGAAATTCTTTTGGAAGCGGGAACGAATGAAATTGAAGTGCTTGAGCTAATTTTAGGAAGCCAAAGCTATGGGATCAATGTGCTGAAGACACGATTCATCATGGAATATGATCCTTCTGCCATTACAGAAGTCCCTGATTCCTTCCACTCGGTACTGGGGACCATCTGGTTTCAAAATGAATCCATTCCTGTGGTTGATCTGAAAATTCACCTGGGCAAAACAGGAGAGGCTGCTAGTGCAGACCGTATCATCATTGTTTGTGAATTCAATAAATTGGTGACAGGTTTTTTAGTGGACAATGTGAAAGAAATCCATCGAATTTCCTGGGAAAACATCAAACCTCCATCTCCCATTGTCACTAGTCATGAAACAAAAGTGACCGGAATGGCGGTGATTGAAAATAAGGAAATGGTGATGCTGGATTTTGAAGGCATCATTGGCGACATCATTGGGGATCTGACATTACTGATGTCCGGCAAGAAAGAAGTGGATGAAAAACCCGAACTGGCACCCAGCCGTGGGGAAATCAAAATGATGATTGCTGATGATTCCAGGGTCATTCGACAACAAATCGAACATAAACTGAACGAAGCCAATTATACGACCATCACTCAATTCGATAACGGAAAAGCCTTGTTTGATGCTATCTTGAATACACACGAACGGGCTTTCAATGAAGGAAAAGATATTACGGATTACCTCATCATCGTCATCACAGACATCGAAATGCCTGGTATGGACGGATTGACGCTTTGTAAAAAAGTGAAAGAGCGATTTCCTCGAATCAAGGTGATGATCCTGTCTTCTTTGATTTCGAAAGAAATGTCTTATAAATGCCAGGCGGTTAATGCCGATGGCTATCTTTCAAAAAAAGATCTAAACCAGTTGGTCAGTCGCATCGATGAATTATGTTTCTAGTTCTCCATTTGCTTACCAGGCTATCGACTTATTCTGGAACAAAACCCTCTCTAATCTTTGCTTAAAAAACAGAGAAAAAGTGATCTCCTCCCCTCTTTTCAAGGGAGCGGGGCCGACCCTCGGCTGGGAGGGGTTCGGTAAGAGACTGATTTTATTCACTGTCCCGCCTTAATCGGGCCTCCTGTTTCAATTGCACTCGGTATTCTAACCTCCAGTACACTCTGCAATCCCATTCCCTGTGCCTGGGATAGTTTACCAGGACACTTGCACCTTTTCTCGAAGCATGGCATGTGTCAAGTAGAATCTCCATCAATTCAGAAAACTGTTTTTAAATACATCACCTTAGCAGGAGGGGAAAGAATGCAGCAATCTAAGTTGTTTGATCAATGTAAACATATCGGATCTTATAAAAAACTGGTCATTGGTCAAACGATACAAGACCTTGGTTGGCAATTGGATAAGGATATCGAACAGATTGATAATCTGTTTGAGGTTTTGGATAATAATCCAATTGAAATGAGAATAGATCCGTTATTTGGGGAGCACACTTTACATTCCAGTTTGATTTCCAGAGAACGTGCAAACCGGCCCATTGCAACCAGACCCGAATTACCAGACCTGGTGGGACCCGATAAATGCCCTTTTTGTGCCCACAACATTGCGATGAAAACGCCTGTCAATAAAAGGGTCTACCACAGTCAACCAGGCATTGTCTCTGTCTCCAATCTATATCCTTATATTGCTCCTCATTATGTCACCATCTTCAAGCGCAAACATACGGCCGACTTTAAGGACTTGACAGAAAAAAACATACAAACTTATTTGATGACAGGAAAGGAATTATCAGAATTATTCAAAGAAAAGGAAGAAAATGGGATTGATGGCATGTGGGATTTCATCAACTGGGGCCCGAAGTCGGGAGCGTCTCAACCCCATGCCCATGCACAAAGAGGGGGGTTGTATCCACTGGTGGTCAGCTTGATGGACAGGGAACGCGAAGCATTAAAACGAAGAAAACAAGATCTTCATGGCAAAGACCCCTTTGAAGTTTATATCAGTGCTGCCAAGGAAGGAAAGTTGACTATTTACGAAGACAAATACGTCTACATTTTTGCTGCCTATGCTCCCAGGTTTACCAACCAGGTGGATGTTATTACCAAAAAGAAAAATGGCAAGGTGGTTTCCAACTACCTGGAATTGGATACTGTGATGATTCGATCCATTGCCAAAGGGGTGGTACATGTCTTACAAGGCATGGCAACTGAACTCAATATTGCCAATTTGTCAATTGAAGCCCATCAAGCTCGATTTGTTGGAGACGAAGATTACCGATTACATTGGCACATTTATTCAAGAGAAAGTGTGATTGGTGGGATGGAACTCAATGACATGTACGCCGTCGCTGCCTACCCTGAAAAAACCGCAGAAATTTTAAGAGGAGGGATTTAGAGGCAACAAGGAAACTTATGAAAATACAGACAAAAATTCTGGGGGGATATGTCATCATTGCCACATTGACCATTTTGATAGCACTGATTGCCATCTACCAAATGGGACGTTTACAAGAAAAATTTGCTACTTCGGAACAATTGTCTCAGCAACTGAGGCTCATTGATGAAATAGTGGATAAAACCTGGGAAACTCGTTTTTTTGTGGAACGCTTTTTACTGCTCCACAACCCGGATGACAATCAATGGGCACAAAACAGTTTGCACCAACTCCGGCTGTTATTCAATCAGGCTTATTCCAGAGAAACCAATCCTCAACGCCTGGAGCAATACAATACGATCCTCAATTTGATGAGCCCTTATGATCAAAAGTACCAAAACTTAGTGATCCGTATCAGTGTGCTGGAAAAACAAATTAATGCTTTTTTAGAAAGCACCGTAGATTTGGAACATCAATTTAACAACCTGGAACAAGAAACCAGCTTCAATGAAGATATCCAGTTTGTGATTCAACGCTATCATCAATCCTTCACCCTGCTCTCTTCCAAAGCCACCTATCTTTTATTCCGATACAAAGAAGAAGATATCGCCAACATCATTTCCTGGATTGAGACAATTCTGACCATCATGGAAGACATCCATAGTACGGTGGAAGTCTTTGATGAAGATCAAGCGGAAAAGCTCGAAATACTGGTGAACAGTTTGGAAGAATATTTGGATAGTTTTGAGGGAGTGACGGCTTTGATTGGGAAAATCAATGAAGAAATCGAACAAACCATTTTTCCTATTGCTCCTAAAATATTGAGTGCTTCACACAATATCAGCAATAGCCACTGGTCTGAAGAAGTGCAGAGCACCAACGAACTGAAAAGTTCAATTGAATATTCCATGCAGCTGATTATGTTACTGACATTTCTGACCTTTTTACTGGGTGTGGGGCTTGGTATTATTTTCTCAATTCGATTCACTCAACCCATTATTACTCTGGAACAGAGTGCTCTCAAACTGGCTCAGGGAGAATTACAACAACCCATAGAAGTCACTTCTACTGATGAGTTAGGAAGTTTAGCAAGAAGCTTCATCCAGATGCGGGATGCCATTCGCACAAAAATTGAAGATTTGAATCAACTAAACAAAACGGTCGAAGAACACAATCGAACTTTACAGGAAACCAATCGTTCCATTGAACGCTTTGTGCCCCAAAAATTCTTACAATTTATCAATAAAGAGAGCATTCTGGATGTAGAATTGGGAGACCAGGTAGAAAAGAACATGTCCATTCTTTTTTCAGATATTCGTCAATTCACAGCACTCTCCGAACACATGACCCCAGAGGAAAATTTTCGATTCATCAATTCGTACCTGGAACAGATGGCTCCTGTGATAACCCGGCATAACGGCTATATTGACAAATATATTGGGGACGCCATTATGGCCTTGTTTAGCAGAACTGCCGACGATGCTGTTCAGGCGGCCATTGATATGTTGCATCATCTCAGAGATTATAATCAGATGCGGCAGAGGGCAGGTTATGCTCCTATTGACATTGGTCTGGGCATCAACACTGGCATGCTCATGTTGGGCACCATTGGAGGCAAAGACCGAATTGATGGCACGGTCATTGGAGATGCGGTGAATGTGGCCTCTCGTCTGGAAGGACTGACAAAATTATACAATACTCCTCTACTGATTGGAAATGATACCTTCCTGAATTTAAAGCATGTCGACCGTTATTCCATTCGAATGCTGGACCGTGTGCAGGTGAAAGGCAAGGAAAATGCGGTTATGGTCTATGAAGTATTTGATGCCGATCCTCCTGAAATCAAAAATTATAAACTGGCAACTCGGGAATTGTATGAAAAAGCCTGGATGGCTTATCAGTATCGTGAATTTGGTCAAGCCTCTGAATTATTTCAACGATGCTATGATTCGGCTCACCAGGACCAGGCTGCAAAAATCTTTGCTCGGCGTTGCCAAAATCTGATCCAGTTTGGCGTGAGCGAGGAATGGGATGGAACCACACACGTGGATGAAAAATAATTATTAAAACTCATGTTTATAAGAAATAAACGTCGAATCGTTTTTTAATTTTTGATTGGTCACAAACAACTTTTCACTGTCAGACCGGGTTACTTTGAATTTCCATGATTTCCAATTCCATTCGTTAGAAATGAGATCCTGTTCAAAAGGAGTGGTTTTTATCATTTTGAAACTCGTATTGAGTTCATCACTAAAATCATATTTAACCAACAACGATACATCGGTCCTTTCCACGTCTCGAGATTTCGTTTCTGGATTTTTTTCATTTTCATAATAAGCGATCAGGGTATCGTTCGGCACATCTTTTATGCGACGCACAATCACTCCCGGCATGATGATCAGGTCTTCAACGATTCGCTCCAAAGTAGAAGCAAAGACCACTTGATCGAGGGCGAGTGTATTGACTTCGGCAGCCACCACTTTGGGCAGTGGAGGAATAGTCTGTAAGGCTATGGCTATTTCCTCATCGGACAATACCTTAAAATCATATACATTTTTATCCTGGAAATTAATCAGTTCAATTCTCCAGACATAATCACTGAAGGACCAATCCATTTCAAATGTGTAAAATCGAACTTCAGATTCTTCTTCGAATAAAACTGTTGTTTTGGCAACCGTTCCATCTGTTGTTTGAGGAGGGGTGAGATAGTGTTGTGAGGTCAATTGACTGTCGCGATCAAACCATTTGAATGCCCCCAGTTTCACATCCGCATTATCCAGCGACCAGCCGATACGGATTCCCCCATAGCTACGCATTTCTGAACGTTTATCCTCCACGTCATTGCTGTCAATGGCTTCCTGTTGGGCTTCGGTGGCCTGATAGATAGGATTCCAATAGAGGTGGAGAGAAAAAGGGTGTGCC
Source organism: SAR324 cluster bacterium (assembly GCA_028282505.1). Taxonomy (GTDB): domain Bacteria; phylum SAR324; class SAR324; order SAR324; family NAC60-12. The sequence continues at coordinate 10,682 of JANQHV010000210.1, forward strand.
CCCCAACGGTAATAAACATTTGGAATCCATTCCAAATAATCCCGATCTCCCGATTGTTCCAAAATATCCATGGGGCTGGAATCCAGAGTTCCAATTTTAAATTCTTGCTCACCAATTGTTAACAGGTGTGTCCCTTTCCGGAACCTCACATGCGCTGATGTGAGCGTCCCATTGACTGTGCCTTTTTCTTTTTCAGTTAATTTATCACGGGTGTAATCATGCTCTATGGTTAAATCAAGATGAAATGACCAGTGGGGTGAGACCTTCAAGTCTGCTTTCACTTGATAGGTATTGTAAAGTGTATCGCTTTCTTCTTCAGCAGGATTGTCCCCTAAGGAAAATCCCCGATTCACTTCGATGGTTTCGGCTTTAATCGAATAACTTTGTTCTATTTTAATTGGATCCAATCCACCAGAAGTGGACAAATCGGCGGTTGTTCCTAATTCTGGAGGTGCATCGCTGGAAACATCTTCTTCAACCGGGTCATCTAAAAAAGAATCGCCGTTTTCTTCTTCAACCGGGTCATCTAAAAAAGAATCGTCGTCTTCTTCAACCGGGTCATCTAAAAAAGAATCGCCTGATTCCACAGATCCTGAACTGCTGGAGTCACTATTGGTTTGTGCAGAAACCCCTGAGTAAGACAATAAGATCATGCCTGATAGGGTAATCATAAAAAATGTTTGCCATATTTTTATGAGGATACCTGGATGTGGTTGTGTCATTTCAATTCCTATGAGATTTTTCGTAAATTAAATTGGCTTGTCATTTAGAAAAATTTTTAGTGATAATCATTACTTATATGATTTTGTGGTAGGTGTTTCCTGCGGCAGCACCATAAAAAACATTATTTCAGATGATTGTCAATCAAATAAACTCCGCTCTAATGCCATTTAATCTCCCCCCGAGAACTACTTGAGTTTCTTATGTATCGACGCTTTTTCAATTGGATCATCCAATTTCCCAGTACGATTATTGTATCCACGTTGCTGCTCGCTCTCTTGTCTGGATTTTTAGCCAAAGAAGGACTCATTGACGAAGACGGTTTGAGAATGGACACCACCATCAAACCCTTTAACAAGCAGGGAAAAGGGACGGCTTACGAATTTTATAGTTCGCTGGAGGATAGAGGGTTTTACAACAACTTGACTGTAGAAGAACTGGCATCGGAAAATAAGAAAAAAGAGTTGGGTATTGCAGCAGAAGGAGAAGAAGAGATTGAGGAAACTATTTTTTTGGTACTCAAACGGGGTGAGCACCAGAAAATGGATCTCAATTTTTTCTTGAACCTGGAAAAGTGGACGCAGCAACTGGGAGCCGAACCAGAAGTGGGCGCCAGTTCAATCAGTTCGCTGTTAACCGCCGAATATCTGGATGGTCCTTGTATTGGTAAACCACTGATCTATCAACCTTCCATTGGAAGTGTCTGCGAATCTGTACTCCATTTACATCACGAGCAACTTGAATGTATTCAAAACAAAGAAGTGCACAGGGAAGCATATGAGCAAAGTCAAGCTGCTGCAGAGGAAGAAGAATTCGATTTTGAAGAAGAAGACGAAGAGGAAGAAGACGAAGAAGATGAATCCTTCTACGAAGAGTTTGTCTGTACTCCCGATATTTTAGAAAAATCTGAATCAGAACTGATTGCAGAAACTGAACGAAAAATAGCCCAAATTGTAGAAGAGATCAAACGACAGAAGCTATTACACAAACGAGTGATCTCTGAAGATTTTCAAACCTCCCTCTTTTCGTTTGGCTTGTTGAAAGGCACAGACTTCAGGACATTTGCTGAAAAGAAACTTCCCCAATACCTTCAACAAATGCGTGATCAAGGTTTCGAGCTTGGCTGGCTTAGTGGGCAACGTGGTAAAAACGTGATCAAAGATTATGCCAGTGCTGACATGAAAACTATTCTGCCTGCCACTGTATTTTTGATGTTGTTCAGTCTTTATCTTTCCTTTAGAAACATTTCTGGAATGTTGCTTCCCTTTACTGTGGTCACCATTGCTTTGGTAATGGTGGGAGGCGTTATTGGAGTGACAGGAACGACTTTGAATACGTTGACCAGTGCCATTCCAGCACTGCTCATTTGTGTTGGTAACGACTATGCCATTCATTTCTTGAATTATTATGTGAGGGCTGCACGACTGGAACCAGAAAAATCAAAAAAAGAGCTGGTCGTCGGTGTTCTCAATCATTTGCTGGTTCCCCTTTCTGTGACAGCCCTTACCACTGTGGGAGGATTCAGTGCTTTAATGATTAGCGATATTCCGGCCATCAGTGATCTGGGATTATTTGCCAGTATCGGAGTGATTCTTTCTATTTTTACCACGTTGACCTTTTTACCTGCCACTCTGTTGGTGTTACCACGCCCCAAACCGATAGATGAAGCAAAACGAGATCAAAAAACGCTGTTGGATAAAAGTCTGGATGTGTTGGCCAACTCAGTTCGTCGGTCTCCTGCCCGTGTGATGATTTTCTGGGCAATCCTAATATTGTTCTTTAGTGCAGGTCTGGGTTTGATCAATTTCAATGGCGACTCGAATCCGGTGGACCCCAGTCATCCGATGATGCAGGATAAACAGTTTTATTCTGACAATTTTTCTGGTGCCAGAAATTTGATGATCACCCTTTCAGGCAAAGACTCTCCCGACCAACTACAAACAGCAGAAACGATTAATGGCATCCTGAGTTTCAAGAATTGGGTACTCGATCCCAATAATGAAGCCATCAATAACATCAAGGGGTTGCGTGTGGATCGTGTGGATAGTGTTTTGGATTTCATTGATCTCAGCCGCAATGGTCTGGATAATTTGCAGGACAAAGAAGTGGTCACTCATTTTCAAACATCCCGTCGCTACGATTGGAAGCCTTACCTCAGTGCAGACCAGCAAATGATGTTGGTTGAAGTCCGATATGAGGGAGAAACGGTTCCGATACGGCTGGAATTTTCTAAATTGGTGATGGAGAAATTTCCTGAATTTTTACCAAACATTGATTTTCGTTTTACCGGGAAAAATCTGCTTTTTGCCGAAGCACAGAACAATCTGGCACGAGGACAGTTGCAAAGTGTGGTTTTGGCCCTGGCTTTTGTGTTTGTCATTCTTTCTATTCTCTTCATGTCCATAAAAATTGGATTTTTATCATTACTGCCCAATGTGATTCCAGTTGTGATCTTTTTTGGCACCGTTGGGTTTCTTTCGATCCCGATTGGCTTCACGGTTTCGATTATTGCCGCTATCGTTCTGGGCATTGGTGTGGATGACACCATCCACTACCTGACCCATCACAACGAAAATGTAAAGAAACTGCGAGATGAAAAGAAGGCAGCCCTGTTCACCATAAGGCAAGTTGGACGTCCCATGACCTATACCACTATTTCGCTGGGGCTTGGGTTTATCATCTTTCTTTTGTCTGAAACATTCCACCAAAAAGTCTTTGGTATGCTTACGGCTTACACCTTTGTCATTTGTCTGTTGACCGATACTCACTTTCTTCCTGCCATGATGTCCAAAGTGAAGATGATTACAGCCTGGGATTATGCCGCGTTACAACTCAATGAAGCCATGCTGAAAACAGTGAGTCTTTTCCAGAATATGACCTTGCGTGAAGCCAAGCAGGCCACCCTGATGGCGTTTACCATCGATTTGAAAAAAGGTGATATCCTGTTTAAGCAAAACGACCAGGGAGATGAATTATACGTCGTGTTGCAAGGAGAACTTGAATATTACCTGGACCCAGAATTTCATTCTGAAAAGAAAATCCTCGCACACCACAAGGTAGGAGACACTGTGGGGGAAATGGGACTGTTTGGCAACTCCAAGCGTTTGGCAACTGTCCAGGCTGTCGAAGATTCTCAGGTGCTTGTGTTGAAGCTGGAGCATTTGATGACTTATGTTTTTCAGCGAAATCCCAAAATTGCCACAAGACTTTTTGTGAATCTGGCGAACAAACTGGCCCTGGATACAAAGGAAGCAGGAGAAGAAATTGCAAGAAGAAAGATCACCGCGCTGGTTGAAGCTCAACAAAATCCAGAAAAATACCTGCAAGAACTAAAAAACCTGGTTGATAAAATTGTTGAGGATGGGGTATTGGAAGTTGAAGAACAAATGGCCATCGAACGATTGGTCTATGCCGACGGGGTCGTCAGTCCAGAGGAACAGGAACAGCTAGATCGCGTCAATCACATGTTGGCTGAGGGTACTTTGAAAGCCGAAAAAACACTGGAAGAACTGGTAGATGATATTATAGACGATGGGGTAGTTACTACGGATGAACTGAAAGAACTTCATGACCGCATTTATGATGATAATTATGTCACTCAAGAAGAACAAGAACAGTTGGATCGTCTCGATCAGTTGATTGAGGAAGGAAAACTCATCAAACAGGACCCGATTTATGCGGGAATTTTCCAACAAATGAGTCAAAAACAAATAAGATGGCTGAAAAAGAATTTTGAAGTGAAATCATTTCCCAATGGAGCCAGAGTTTTTTCCCAAGGGGACTATGGAGATTATATGCTGGTCATTTTGAAAGGAAAATTCCAGATAGAAGCCTATAAATTTGGTCAAAAAGCCATTGTTGCCACTGTCTTTGAAGGAGACGTGATTGGCGGGTTTGCTTTGTTGTGTAAAGATTACATTCGTCCCAGCAGCATCATTGCCAGCGGAGATACCGAGGTTTTGTTCATTAGCGAGCAGGGGTTGCAAATGATGATAGAAAAAAATAAAAAAATAGCAGCCCGATTTTACCATAATCTTCTCTGCATGCTTTCAGAACGTCTCGAACGATCAATCAAACTATTGTACGAGTAAAAATGACGATCTTTAACTCATGTTACGTGTACGAACCTTGCTAAAGGTGATCAACCTTTAGCAGGGGATTTCTTAACTTCACACAAGGCACAAAGGCATCAGGCACAGAGGCACAAAGACGAATAGTCGTAGCAACGAAAGTAAAAAATGAATTTTTCATGGTTTGTATCACACAACTATATCTTTTTTTAAACCTTTTAGTGAGGTAAACTCCTTCTGCCTTCTGCCTTCTGCCTTCTGCTTTCTGCCTACATCGTAGAAGTGGAAAACGGAGTTGATAAGAATAATTCCTATTGCAAAAACTGTTCACACAATATCAGTTTTTAAATCTTCTTCAACAAAGGAACATTATGCCAAATCTAAAAAATGTCCTGTGCCTTCTTTCATTCATTGCCTATTCCAGTCTTGCCTGGGCCATCACGTGTCAGGATCTCGATTCCCAGGAAAAAATGCGTACTCTTTTAGAAACATCACGGCAAGTCAACCCCCTGTTCAGGGATCATTTCAGCACGCAATTGCTGGTTAGCCCTTGTGAAAAACAAATATGCAGTAAGAAAAACAAAGCCAAACGCAAAGAAAAAGAATCGGTGATCCATTCCATGCGGATCGGAAAAGAACACAGAACCTATTTTGTGAAAGGAAAGGACCATCCCATTTGTGTGGTATCCAAAGGCATTCGCCAATTCAAATGTTCTGAGTGTGGTGCCACTTTCAATGATCAATGCCGCAGTTTCAATACTTCCACTGCGATTGAAGGTACGAATATCGATTCGATTGATATGGAACTGTTGGCAGATTCCAACTTTGAATTGAGCTGCGAACCCGTTCCAAAATCTACTAAGTTTTTCATGATTAATGCCATAAAAAAATCAGGCGATTCTCCTTATGACAAGATATCTGTTTTTTATGAAATAGAACGGGGAATCATGGTGCAGATTCGCTACTTTGCCCAAAATGTACTCAGAAAAGTTTACCGACTTTCTCCCAAACGTTT
>JANQHV010000220.1 GCA_028282505.1 SAR324 cluster bacterium
TACTCAAAGTCGACAGGTAATGATTTAAGGGCCTTGTAACAAATAGGGATAAGAGTGATATTTAGTTTCCCGACTGAATATCCACCTTCCCTAGATTACAAGGCTATGTTATTGATGACGCGATTACCAGTATTTGTAAAGTTTGTTTTTGTAGGAATGCCTCACCTTTGGAAAGGGCGGCATCAATTATATTTTACCTGGTTTGTGGTCTTACAAATTACATCACCCAATCGTAAAAGCATTTGTGGACTGTGTAGCTGGAGTCCCAAGCATATTTGTGAATGGCACCTGAGACGTTTACTCAACGCTACTTATTGGAGTGCCTATGCCGTGTTAGACTGGTTTGCCACAGAAGCCATTGCCAGTTTTCCTCGGCCAGCCGATGGAATAATTTATGTTCTTATCGATGGCAGTCATAAAGACAAACGCACCGGTCGCAATCCTTTTGCTCAGAAAGGCAAAAAAACAACGTCAGGTTTTTACTTTTTTGGAATTCGTTTTGTTTTACTTTGTGTTTGTTGGGGTGTTTATCGCATCCCGGTTGATTTTGAAATAGTATGGCCCAAAGAGCACCCTGACTATCAGAACGAAAATCAGTTAGCCCGAAAAATGCTTCAACGCTTTCAACCACCAGCATGGGCAAAACGTATTATTGTTTTAGGTGACAGTGGTTTTGCCTCTAAAGACAATATAAAATTGATTCAAACCCTTAGATGGAATTTTGTATTTTCTTTAGCCAAAACCTGGAAGAGTCAAGACGGCAAGGCGGTTAAAAACCTTGTCAAACATCTACCCAAGCACCATTTTAAGAAAACTTGGGTGGCTCCAATCAATGAAGGACAGCAACGACGTTACTATTGGTATTTTCTCAAGAAAGCTTCGCTAAACCATATTGGTGATGTGACCTTGGTCTTAAGTAAAAAAGGGCGAAACGTAGGGCCCAAAGCAACAAAAATCCTGGTGACCAATCTCAAAGGCTGTAGCGCTCGTCAAATCTTGAGTTGCTACCAAAAACGCTGGAGTGTTGAACTTCTTTTCAAAGAGCTAAAATCAGGGTTAGGATTAGGTCAACATCAAGTGACTAAAAATCCTGATCGGATTCGTAAATCCTTTGCTATGGCAATCATCGCTTATTTGGTGTTAATTCGTATTCAAAAACACGATATTCAACCCCAAAAAGCATGGAGTATCTGGCAATTGAAACAAAATATGCTTCTCCGAATTGTGGCTGAACAATCTCACCACAACGCTTGGAAGTCTTTTAAAAAAGTGGCTTAAGCCACATCAACCTTAAACTTGATCAACGGTACCTGTCGAGTTTGTGGATGTATCATCATCTGATAGAGGGTGATTCGTCATTTGTTGAATTTGTAGTAGCCTATGTCTTATCAATTGGTTTTCAATTTGCTCATAAATGTCATTGTTCGGGTCAATTCAGAGGAATCAGATTTCATCGACCTACACGAAAGTCTTCTTATTCTCAAATTATTGATTTTAAATGCTTTTCTTGATCCGATGCATAGGGGACATAATACCAATTATTTTTTAAAAAAATAATTGGTATTATGTCCCCTAATTCTGAAACACATAGTAATCCAGGAATTTTCCTGATTCTTCAACGGACTCATAAGACAGGACTGCCAACTGGGGATGAAGATGGATCAATTCCTTTGGAGCCAGGCAGTATTTTTTAGAAAATCCATGAACTTCATGCTGTTGGACATTAAAACTGCAAACCAATAGAATCCCTGATTGCTCCATATGGGATGCTATTTGATCCCATAGCGCCAAATCAGGCTTGTAATACATCAAAATCACATTGTCAAACATCCCCAATCCGCTCAGCGAATCTTCCTGTTCTAGATCAATTTGATGGGTCTGGATGGTTGTCTGTTGACGTTTTGCAAACTGACCCAGTCGTTTTAATCCCATATCAGCAATATCCACTCCAGTGACTCGATACCCTTCGGAGGCCAGATAGATGGCATTCCTGCCATCACCACAGGCAACATCCAACACTGTACCCGGTTTTAAAAGATCTTTTTTCTGAAGGATGAATGATTCAGGAGGACCTAAAGTATCATCCCTGGCTGTAAATTTTTTGTTCCACTTGATTCGATCTGCTTCCATTAAATTGAGTTCATTTTGTTGGGTTTATGGTATTGGGGATTTGGCCATATTTTTGATCACTTGCACGTTCCTTCCTCTTCTTAAGAGAAAGATCGACCTTCGGTATTGTAAAAAGGCGCTTTATAAAATACTCTATATTTGTTTTTGATTCAATCATGGAGGCATTGATTTATTTTAGTAAAACATCAAGCCGCCATGTAAGGCGACATTGCCATAAACGTCAGAGTTTCTCAAAAGAAGTATGTATGGGCAACATTATGACCATACCCTGAAATACTAAGTTTATCATGAAAAAAGCCATGAGAGTGCGAAAAATCATTCATATTGACATGGATGCTTTTTATGCGTCAGTGGAACAGTTGGATGCTCCCGAACTGAAAGGGAAACCTGTGGTTGTTGGAGGACGTCCAGAAAGCCGTGGTGTGGTCGCTGCAGCCAGTTACGAAGTCAGGAAGTTTGGTGTGCGATCTGCCATGCCAACCAGCCGGGCTTACCAGCTCTGTCCCCAGGCAATATTCGTCTCTCCACGATTTGCACGCTATAAAGAAGTCTCCTCTCAAATCCATGAAATTTTCAAACAATACACTGATCTGATTGAACCATTATCCCTGGATGAAGCTTGGTTGGATGTCACAGACAATAAAATAGGGGAGCCCTCAGCTACCCGTCTTGCCCAGCAAATCAAACAACAAATCAGGCAAGAAGTGGGACTCACCTGCTCCGCTGGCATTTCTTACAATAAATACCTGGCTAAAATTGCAACTGAAGAAAATAAACCCGATGGTTTGTATGCGATCCCTCCAGAAAAAGCCCTGACTTTCATTCGAAAGATGAATGTACGCAAAATTCCTTATGTGGGTAAAGTCACTGCAAAGAAGTTAGAAGACCTTGGTATCACAAAGGGAGAACACTTGTATGAAAAATCAGAAGATTTCCTGGTAGAACACTTTGGCAAGTTCGGTCATGATCTGTATCAACGTGTCAGAGGCATTGATCACCGTCCGGTCATGGTGAATCGAGAACGAAAATCTATCAGCACGGAAAACACATATGCTCAGGATCTACCGTACAGTGATGAATTGCTGGAAGAGTTGAAACAACTTGTCGCTGATTTGATCAAACGCATGGAACGTCAATCAATGGAGGGCAGAACTTTGACTTTGAAAGTCAAATTCCATGACTTTTTACAAATCACACGAAGTATCAGCAAGGACGATGACTTTTCAAATTTTGAAGAAATCTATCATGTCTGTCAACAAAAGCTGCACCATGTCTGTCATGTGGAGTTTCCCAACAAGCCCATTCGTTTACTGGGAGTGGGTATTTCCAATTTGGACTCCTTTCACTCAGCCAATGTCGCTCAACTGGATTTCTTTGATATTCTGGATGAAACACAGACTTGTTGATGTGCTTGAAAAGGGTTGAAAAGGCGGTCCATGAGGAGGGTTTTGGTGCTATACCTGCGACCTCCCCTACCCCTTCTTGGTAAGGAGAGAAAATCGTTTTTGCGCAACTCCGAAAATATGATCAAGCCCACTCATGGCTATCAAGTGGATTATGAGTCGTAAGGAACGAACTGACCATATTCCATTTTTAGGACACGGTCTGCCAGATGAAAATACTTGTCGTCATGGGTAGCCGCTATGATTGTTTTTCCCTGTTTCTTCAAATCAGGCAAAATCGTTTCATAGAAATATTTTCGAAATTGAGGATCTTGATCAGCAGCCACTTCATCTAAAACATAAATTTGTTTATCTTCTAATAAAGCAGCAACCAGAGCCAGGCGTTTTTTTTGTCCTGTCGATAAATTAATATTGGAAAACCCCCCATCCACAAATCGTGTTTTATCCTCTATTTCCATCTGGCGTAACAATTGATTGACTTTGCTGGCTTCCATTCCTTTCAGTCCATACAGGCGATCAAATAAATGAAAATCTGTGAAAATGATGGAAAACAGGTCTCGGTAGTCGGGATAATTGGAAAGGGTGATTCGTGTTTCATCTAATCGGAGAGAGCCTTGCAATGGATAATACAAACCGGTCAATAATTTGAGAAAGGTAGACTTACCGCTACCATTGCCTCCGACAATGAACAGTATTTCGTTGGCATTGATTGTCAAATCACAGGGACCAACAGAAAAAGAAGGTTTACCTTCTGGATCTGTGTAGTGAAACTGAAAATTGTTCAGGCGAAGTTGCTGGAAACTCTGTACATTTGCCAATTCACTGCTGCCTGGAGCAATATAATTATCATCGGCAACATGCAACTCCTCTTCAAACTGATATAAGTTTTCGATAGCAACCGTGGTTCGAGAAAAGATCGAAATACTCCCCAGGATATGGTTAAAGGGACCAACAACATAAAGAATAATAGCAACAGCCTGGACAATAGAAGGCTCAGGGATGGAAATATACCGTGGTAAGACAAATATGATGGAAATGATCAAGATATGCACAAACGATAAGGAAAGAATTAAATTGTTGGTCAATTGAAAGAAAAATTTAATTTTTAAATCAGTCGCTTGTTCGGAAGTTGGATTCAAATAATGATTGAACAACTCATTGCTTTTTGCGTAGTTTACCCTGAGTTCTTGAAACCCATCCAACAGATGATTCACAAAACCAAATAATTCGGTTTCTTTCTTTGTCGAAGCTTGCACCAGACTCTCGACCCTTTTCTCACTGCCATAGTAAATCATGCTACTGATAGCAAATGCAGTGAGAGTCATTAAAAAAATGGGAACAGAGATAAATCCCAAAAACAGAACGGCAAATACTACCATGACGGCGGCTTGAGCCGTATGAATCATGGCTCCAAATCCCATCGAAATTTCCATGGTATCTTTGGTGAGACGAGTATTAACAGAAGCACGTCCCATATCCTCCACTAACATCAAGTCAGCATGACGCAGCTTATTAATAATGCGGATACGCACGTCACTCACTGCTGTTTCTGCCAAAACTGCAGCTTTGAGGAGACCATATCTCTTGGAAATGAGAAATATAGCCAATGCCACAAGATACATCAGAAAAAACCGGAGACTATTTTTTTCAGGAGAAACAGCAACCGCACAAATAATTGCTAAAATCATGGCATTGATGATACCCGTAAAAAATATCATGAAGGTGATATGGTTCACCATCTTTGGTGAAAATTTTCTCAGGAGCCTAATAATTTCCATAGCATTCAATCAATGGAGTTTTCGCGCTGTTGTGACAGAAAAATGAGAGAAACTGTTACATGATGAGTATGTTGGTGTGTGAGGAAAGTGCACAAGGATATGCCTTAGCAGAAAAATTTGGGTGGAAAATGATATCTGGATCAAGTTGCAGAGGTCTGCCCCCTTTGAGAGACAGACCATGAATGAGTATTTATTCCTGACTCTCTTCGTCATAGCCTTCATACTTGCCGACTTCAGCAACTTCATAATCGTCAGGATACAACGTCAGAAAAATCTGGTCAATGATGGTGAAGACATCCATCTCTTTGTTTGATTCTTTATTATACCGAGTACGATTCGTCAAGACAACAATGCCAATCTGCTTTTCGACGTAAACTCCTCCATAAACAGAATAGCCATAGATTTCCCCCACATGCCCCAACATCTCGCCTCGCCTGATCATGCCCATACCAATGCCCATATCAGCACTCTCCAGTGTTTGATCGCTGCCTTCATTGACGATTCCTGTATAAATAGTATTCAAGCGTTGTGAATGCAGCGTATCATTGAGGACAGTGGCCTCTGTGAGAAAAATCGCATTGACCCATGTTAGCAGATCTTTTACATCAGAAAAAACAGCACCTGCGGCCCAAAGTGCAGAAGGATCTACATAAGGAACCACATCTAACACAAAGTTGTCATCAATATCAAAATATCCTGTTGCATAATCCCCAGGAAAAGCATCTCCCGCCGTCTGGAAATAAGTATTTTCTAATTGAAGTGGCTGAAAAAAGTATTCTTCCAGAATATCATTGAGCGGCTCTCCTTTCACTTTTTCTAAAATCAAGCCCAACAAAAAGTAATTGGTGTTGGAATAATTAAAATTTTCACCAATGTTATCACAAACCGGACCGGCATCATTAGTCATGGTAATAAACTCATCACGAGTCCACCGCCTGGCGGGATTTTCCTGAATGCCCTCTGTAAACCCTTCCAGGTTCGTATAATTATTAAGACAACTGGAATGCATCAGCAAATTTCGGATGGTCACTTCTTCTCCATTGGGAATGACCCCTGGCAACCATTCCTCAACCATATCATCCAAAGACAGCTCTTCTACTTCTCCAGAAAGCCTCACCATGGCGGTCGCTACAAATGTCTTGGTAATACTGCCTGCACGAAATTTATCATCCACTGTCATTGGAATCATACGCTCTAAATCAGAAAAGCCACTTGCTCCAAACCATGTTTGCTTGCCGGGTATTGCAATCCCAACCACAACCCCTGGAATGGAAGGCATCAGGAGATTGTCAGTATCCACACTCACCCCTCGCAAAAATGGATTGTCTGTCGAGTAATCCAATACTGCTTGAATCTCATTTATTGTTTCCTCATCAAGTGGCGTGCCTTCAGAGGTTTCTGTATGAGGAGTCGGATTGTCCCGGTCAACCTCATCCAATTGATAACACCCATGGATAAACAACAATATCAGAATCAAAACATTAATTTTTCTGAGAAACGCTGGTTCTATTTTTCTCAATAGTTTCATTTTTCCTCCTTCATTTTGGAGCTGTTATTGATTGAAGAAACAAGCCTTCTCTTGTCGCTTTAGCAGTTGAAAACGATTCATCCAGGCTGTTGATAGTAAATCGGATTTTTCCTCACGACTCCATCATGAGTTTGGGGCCGAGTCCGGACCCTTAGAACTCAATAAGACAACAAAAATAAAAGTTATGAATGGAGTAAAGACAAAAGCGCTGATCAAAACTCCCCATGCCCCTAAACGTGTATTACGTCCAATCCATGCCACTAAGCAGCATAGCGCAATATATAAGGCGGTTCCGGCTATTATCACACCTGGCATATCTACCTGTTGATATATAATTTTTAATGAATATCAAATGATATTTTATTAATTTATTTTCACCTAAAGGAATCAACTTGCAAGGAGAAAGAATATCGTTTACAAGATTCTCTTGCCCAATACTCTAAATACTCCTTATAATTCATTTTTAATTGTCGCAGGAAAGCTGTTTAAATTACAAAAATAAAGAATATGTTAAAATCAGATTTGTGGATTGTCACACCAAAACCCATGCCTCAGGCCAAACTTCAATTATTTTGCTTCCCTCATGCCGGTGGGGGCGTTGCCTTTTTTTCTCATTGGCTTTCCTTTTTGCCAGCAGATATAGAAGTTCATTTTGTTCTGCTTCCAGGCAGAGAAAATCGTTTCAAGGAATCACCCTATACCGATATCCACCTTTTAACCCATGATTTCAGCGAAGTGATCTCAGAATATTTGAACCGTCCTTATGCTTTTTACGGTCATAGCATGGGAGGATTGGTCAGCTTTGAGCTGGCTCGTTACTTGCGTCGCAGCCGTCAATCCAGTCCTGCTCACATCTTTGTTTCTGCTCATCGCGCACCACAGATTCCAGCCCGGTTTCCCCCGCTTCATAAGTTATCGCCTTCAGAGTTTTTAGAAACGCTGCGCCTCTTAGAAGGCACGCCTACACAAATATTGGGCAATCCGGAAATGATGGAATTGATGTATCCCACTCTCCAAAGCGATCTTCAGCTTTGCGAAACCTACCAGTATTCTCCGGAACCTCCCTTGCAGTGTCCGATTTCTGTTTATGGAGGCTTAGAGGACCCTCGTGTCTCCTCACAAGATTTGGAAGAATGGGGAGTCCATACCTATTCTGCCTTTCAATTTAATATGTTAGCAGGAGGGCATTTTTTTATTCAAGACTCGAAAGAAACATTTTTGCAAATGCTTTCTCAGGAATTGAAACAATTGCACTTTTCTCTGAAATAGACTCCATTTAAATTAAAATCGATAAACCCATTGCATTCTGGCACCGACCATCTCTGTATCTCTCTCTGGATTAGCCGTTGTGACTTCGTCCGGTCTGAGCTCTGTCGAAGTGCCAGAAACGGCGAATTTCACAGCAGTGCCTCGTCCCACAGTCTGATGAAAGGCAACAAACCATTTATATCCTTCCCGCTCGGTCTCTTCCTCCTCGCTACCAGACTCAGATTCAATATCTTCCTTGGCATAGTGGTAACCGACTCCAAACCATCTTTTGTCATTGACATAAAATGTTCCAAAAATTCCATATGTGGTGGATTCCAATTCTTCTTCTTTGGAAAACTGGATATCTGTTGTATCCTCCTTATGAGCATGACTGATTCCAATCATACTGCCATTTTCTCCAATGACTGGTATTTTAGGCTCAATATACAAACTCAAGCCATATCCTACTAATTTATTCACCTCGACAGGTGCTTCTACAGTTTGACCATCTGTTTCTGTTTCCTTGTCAATTTGAGTTCTTTTCGTTTGTGTTTCCAAAGCCCCAACAAAATTAATTTCTCCGAATTTTGTTTGTAAAAATGGACGCGCCCCCAAAACATTCTTGTCATCTTCAATCGTGTAAGGAATCCAGAGTTGGAAATACGTACCTCCCTTTTCATATCCAACTGCAAATCCATAAACTCCTACATCAGAAGCACCATATCCAGTTGGCCCATAAAAGGCATGAACCACATACGTATCTAAACCAAAAATGTAGGCGTCTTCGAAATCCTCTTTCCCTATTTCCGCATACCATTCTTCCTTGTTAAATTTGACAAGAGCCTTGACGACTTCCAGGGTATCTCCCGTTTTATACTCCAATTCCAGATCTGCTGAAGCTTTCAAACCATAATCAACGTCTCTTTCTGCAAAAATGGTTAATTCCAATTCCCCATTGGATTCAAAACTTTCTCTAGCTACAGAAGATTCCTTCCCAGGCGCTTCTTCTTCAAAATCAACATTCAAATAATCTACATCCAACATCAACCGGTTCTTGATATCAACTGTCCCTGGATAGTCCTGAAATATGAATTCAGTTGCAGACAATGATGGAATTAAAAAGCAGGTGACGGTGATTGCACATAATAAACTTTTTTTAAAGCTACGTTTCATATGAACTCCTCAGTGATATGAACTCTTTTAGCACTCCTAATCAATATCAATATATCGATTTTGTACCTGATTAACTAGACGTTGTCCCTAAATTCGCAAAACAGACTGATTCAAGCTCTCAGCATAATAAACTCATTGAGGGAAACTGGTAGGGATAAATAATTTTAGGAAATGCCTCTCTACCGCACTTGGATACAGAATCATTGATTTTCAGAAGAGAGGCTATTTTGTCTCAGAAGAATGGATCAAGCTCAGGTTGTTGCTGTTTTTTTCAAATTTGCGGCAACTTTTTTTCCTTCTTCTAATTGTTGCATGAAATATCCACGTACTTTCTCTGGGTCAAGGTCAAGAAATGTTCCACCAGAAGCAAAATGCACCAAAAATACTTTACCCAATGCATATGTTGTTGCTCCTGCCATCAGAGGCATGCCGGCTACTGTTGCAATTGCACCAACCACAGGAACCGGTTTGAGCAGGCTAACCGTTGACATGCCTAGAAACCCTGTTCCTAAGCCGCCCAGCAGAGGTGCAATGATATTTTTTGCCCGATGCTTAGAGAACTCGATTCCATAAAGCTTGGAAAGTTCATTGATCATTTTTAACTGAATGGCACTTGCTGCGGCCATATCTATAATTGGAAAAGGCACAAGACCCGCTCCCATTGCCCATAAGACATTCTTATTAATAATACTTTGACCTTTTAAATCATGTTCTACATCTGGGGCATCACTGTCTGTGTGTACATTTGGATTCTTTTTTTCTTCCATAATTTTCCTTTCTGTTGCATGAGTTGGAGACAAATTCTGGATTCCTACCGAACTTTATTCATTGTATAGTGTGTTTACAAACAAATTACAAATATTCTTTTCAAAGAAATTCAAAATTTATTGAAATGATGCAATTTGATTCAAATACCATGCAGGAAATCCATATTCTTTGGCAGGTTCTAGAATTTTTTTCACATAAGCTGAAGCAGCCTTTTCTGCTTTCATATTATGGGAAATATAACATAGAGCAGGAGTATATGTCCCACGCTGCTGATAAACAATGACAGCCTCCGGTAAATACTCTCCTCCCAATTTTTCTTTAGCATGATCTTGATACAAACGATGCAGTTCTTCATGGGTCAATTGAGTGAGAATACCATAAACCGTTCCCAACCTTTTATACTTTAAATTGGCCAGGGGAGAAATGGTCAACTTATACCCATGAACGCTGCTCACTTCAAAATGTCTCTTGTTGATGTCAACTTCTGCCAAAACATCAAAGTTGATATAGGACCCATAAAAAAAAACATCTACGGTATGCTCTGTTGTCATATTTTTATTACACACTAAAATTTATAAAAAAGAGGAAAGGTTTATTTTTTGTTAGATCCCTAACAAAAAATAAACCTGTCCCCTTTTTTTACTCATCCCTTCTGGCGAACCAGAAGGCCATTTTCAGTTGGCGGGGTTTTTTCAAGAACTCGGATTTTGCCATATTCTGATCGGTTTGAATACTGACCGCATCGAACGTCGGTTGAATGAGTTGTTTTCCGCAACTGTGCCAAGAGTATAGCACTATTGCCGGTCGAGTTCATCAAAAAATATGGAATCGATCCTGAGGGGTTCCCAAAAACTCACTTTTTTTTAAGGCACTTGGACTGAGGGGAATGAGCATAACATGATGGTCCTTCTCAACCATCTTGGCCAGAGTTGCCTTGACCGATTTGATCTTATGCTGGGACAAATGGAGCAAAAACACGGATTTTTGCATACGGATTCCCTGAGTTTCTAAATAGGAGGCCACGCGCTTCAACAGTCGTGGTTCTGAAATATCGTAGCAAACCAGGTATGCTTGTTTCACCCTAACCTCCTTTACCCTCATCAAATGGATTTCAAACCGTGTCCTATAAGCCCAGTCTTTCTTACAATGCACCTCTACCATAGCAAAAACAACACGATTTTTGAAGAGGTTGTCATACTGAAGCCCTCCCCGTTTTTTCCATCGATTTGCTTGGACAAGTGCAGATACACTCCGAAGAGATGCAACGGTATTTTGAAAAGGCTATGTTAAAAAAATACACAGGTCTTAAATTTTATTATTGATTTTATTCCTTAAATTGGGTAGTTAGAAGAAAATAGTTCTGCCCAACAGGAGATATCATGAAATCGCTTGTGTTTGAATGTAAGACCATTGCGCCAATGTTACTGAGTGGCGCTGACAACACCACGCCTGAATTTCGTATTGCATCGCTCAAAGGGGTATTGCGGTTTTGGTGGCGAGTCACTCAAGGGCACCTGGACGTTGGCACATTGCGCCAAGAGGAACAGCGAATGTTTGGAGGAACTCAAGATGGAGGCTTGCAAAGTCCATTGCTGTTGAAATTGGCTCCTCCCTTTTTAACTCGGGATTCATGGATTTCTTATCCTCCTACCCCCCATAAGCCACGTTTTGAGGCACAAGGCTTCGCCACAAACCAGTCATTTGGCTTATCCCTGCGGTTGCGGCAAATCTCAAAAAAAGAATCGGCTTCTCCTGTTCCAACCCTAGAACTTTTTGAAAATGCCCTGTTTTTGACCAGTTGGTTGGGAGGAATTGGTAAACGCACCCGCCGTGGTTTTGGTGCATTTAGTGTAACAAAGATGAATCAACAGGTTTTTGACAAAGCAGTCGATTTGGATACGGTGTTTACCACCCTCACCCAACTCAATCCAAACTATCGCAGGACAAAGAATGCCATTGTTCATGATTTTGATGCTAAACTGAATGCTCCTTTCATTCGTTCGATTCATCTGGGCTCAATGCACAAAGACATTGATGCTTTGTTGGAAAAAATAGGACAGGCCACACACGATCATCAGCACAAGGCATTAGGATATGCCAGGGGGCAAGATCGCTTGGCATCCCCTGTGGTGGTTTCTATTCTCCAACAAGGTAATGCATCGTCTCCAGCCTATTGCCCTATTGTCACCACTTTGAATTGGCCAGAGACCACACGAGCCGATTTAGACCACCAACAACGGTTCAGGGAGGCCATTTTGCAATGAAATACTTATTTTTGTTCACCATCTCCCCAGTCCAGTCTTTCATTTCTCAGGCCCGCAAAACGCATGATTTGTTCAGTGGCAGTGAGATTTTATCCCAACTGATCCGGGATGCTCTTAAGGATTTGCTGAATGAGTCGTCAGGAAATCCCCAGAACATCATCTTTCCCTGTGTACGACAGATTTTATCCGAAAAACGTAGTTCCTTACCCAATCGGTTCATCATTCAAACCGATGAGTTCCCAGAGGTGTTGGGAGAGAGGTTGATTAAGACGATACAAAGACAATGGATACGCATGGTTGAGCAGACCTTCGCCTCCCAAAAGTCATCCATATCGCTTGATACTTGGGAAGAATTAAAAACCCAGGTTGTGGATTATTTTTCTTGCCGTTGGGTAGCTGTTCGTTGTGAATCGATGGAATATAAGGACGCCTATCAAAAATTGGTGGCCTTATTAATCAGCCAAAAATACGCTCGTTCATTTACAGCCCAAAGCCAGTCAGGAGGACGGAATTGTTCAGTTTGCGGAGAGCGTGTGTTTTTCTTTTATCCTGAAAAAAAGATGGACGAACGCTGGGTGGAGCAAGGAAAAAAATATGGAGCCATTGCGATGAAGCAAGGAAGTTTTGATGACGATGAAGCCTTGTGTGGCGTGTGCTTCACCAAGCGTCACTATCAAAAACGAGAGGAAGCGTTCTCTTCAACAGCAGGTGTTGCCCTCATGGAAGTCCTCCAGCAACTAAATTCTCCACAGCATGCACCTGACCATGAGAAATTCCGGCAATCATTTGAAGACTTTGATGCACAACTGTATTTTGAGGAAAACCTGACTCGATCTTATTTGAAAAAACATAGCGTTAAAAAGAAAGTGTCTTTATCGAAAATCAATGAACGTCGAAAGAGGTTGCTGGAACGTTTAGAGATGAAAGAATTCCCGAAGCATTATGCCCTCGTGCGTTTTGATGGCGATAATATGGGACAATGGCTTTCCTGTGAAGATTTGCCATCGCATAGCTCCTGTTACGAATTCCACAAAGCCTTTTCGGAAAAACTGTTTGATTTTGCTAGAAAATGCCAGGAGGAGATCGAGCCTCCCGTGGGAAAAACGATTTATGCGGGAGGTGATGATTATCTCGGACTCTTTTGTTTGCATCAGCTGTTTCCCACATTATGGGATTTAAAAGATTGGTTTGATGCTCTCGTAGGTCGGCCATTGCAGAAAATGTTCGATTTGTCAGCGTCTCCGACCTTTTCCTGTGGCGTGGTCATTGCTCATTACAAACAACCCCTCTCTGATGTCGTGCAATGGACGAAGATGATGGAGAAGAGCGCCAAAGAAATCCAGCATTCCTTTTTCAAAGTTTCAACTGCCAAAAATGCGTTGGCTTTAGCGGTCATGAAACATTCCGGGGAGATGCACCAAGCCTTATTGTCCTGGAGACTGATAATGGAATTTCCGGATCATTCCGATTCTAAGGACATCAATCCTCTGCAACTCCTGTTTACGGCTTTAGCCGATCAGGAATTTTCCGATAAGTTCATCCATCGCCTGGATCAAGCCATTTCTCCTTTGATGGATAAAAAAGGGCACGTCCTTTACGAGTACGAGAAATTAGAAGCCATCGTGGCGGTGGAGTTGAAACGGCTCTTGCGTCGGGCTTACAACATACCTATTGATAAATCCCTTGATATCGACCACAAAGAGGAGAGGGTGAATCAATTGCATGGAGCCATCATGCATGTTTTAGGGCAAACGAATGGCTGGAATCTGCTGCAAACCCTACATTTGGTCAATTTTCTTGCCCGGCTTGTCCGACGAGAAAAAGTGGGAGGTGTTGCATGAACTTCATCATTGAACCCCTTGACCCAGTCTTTTTCAGAGACGGCAAGCCTTTTGAAATGGGAGAGCATTCCTGGGCAAACAGTCTCGCATTCCCATTGCCTTCCGTAATTTTAGGAGCCTTCCGCTCTTTTTATTTGTCTCACCGGCCGGAGGTGCTCGATTGCCTGGATGACAATGATCCTACTGGTGATTTTCAAATCAAGGCACTTTATTTTAGGGTGAACAATCAAATATGCGTGCCCGTGCCTAAAGACTTGGTCAAACAAAAATCAGCACTGCGGACGGATCCTCTCATTCCATTGCAAGCAGAATCCGTAATTGAAGAAGCCATTTTGCCATCGGAAACCGTATCATGTCCTTTCAAAAGTGACGAACGGGTGGAACCGGTCGAGGAAAGTGTTCTTTCATTATTTGATTTTAACGAATACCTTTTGAATGACCATGAATCGATATCAGCGTTGCCTTCGGACAAATGGATTGTCTCAGAACCGAAAATCGGGATTGGCAGAAACTTTGTCACTCGCGGCTCGGAGGAAGGTCAACTTTACCGTGTGCAGATGAGACGTTGGCAGAAGTCTCAATTGATCGTAGATCTTGATTTACCGGGCTTGTCTGATGATGAGAAATCATGGTTTGAGCAGGGGTGGCTCAAGTTAGGCGGTGAGGGAAAAATAGCTCATTTTCAACGATTTTCCTCCCCGATTGATATTCCAAGACCGGAAATCAAATCCGGAGATTGCTTTAAGCTGTACTTGTTAACACCTGCCACCTTTAAACAAGGTTGGTTACCGCACTGGATCAATCCGGATACCAAAGAATCGACGGATTATTTCAACTGCGAATTCAAGTTGATTGCTGCTGCACTCGATAAGCCCATTTTAATTGGAGGGTTTGATATGAAAACACGTGCACCGAAAGAGAAACAATACGGAGTTTCTGCAGGCAGTGTCTATCTTTTCC
>JANQHV010000243.1 GCA_028282505.1 SAR324 cluster bacterium
ACTTCAATGAGCAACTGAAAACATACCATGAATGGATGGAGTTTCCCACAGGCATTGCGTTACCAGAGACAGAAGAAGAAATTACCAAATTACGTGAAAGTGATCGGTATTTTCTCGAATTGCTCCATCGGCAGACAGAATATTTTTTTAGTAATATCAAACATAGAAAGTATTATCAGAGAGGCCGCTTTAAGGGGGAATTGTTAGGGAAAGATATCTTGGCTCTGTGTGAATCAGTGGCAAAAATCTATAATCCAGATGTAAAAAATCCTCTCTTGCAGAGCAATATTGAGGACTTGTTGCGAGCGGTTAATCAAATTTCCATCAATTTGATTGTATTACTGGATCGATTGCCCATCAATGTCAAAGATAAAACATTGGAAGAAACTTACGGCTTTGTTCAAAAAGGCGTGAAAGGTTTTGATCTTTACGAGAAAGCCGCTCCTTATCTGGAATATATCCAACCCATTTATCATTTTGGCCGAATTGCCCTGGGGGCTAATCCAATTACTATTGGCATGACAGCACTGGTCACTGAAATAGGAAAAACAGGTACGAAACACCTAGCCACTCACGTCAGTGAAAAATATGCTCTGCGTTTATTGAACGAAACGATCTGCATTCTTGCCAATGAAATGGTGGGAGTTTACGGAAATGATTATCGACATCGAGAAGCAAACTGGATATATGGTGCTGAATTGACTGATTTGATTTGTAAATTTCCATTATCTCAGGAAATCCTTCAGGCCGCTCTCAATGAAATTGGAAATCTGCACCTGCGCAGTGAATATGATCGCCTGTTTTTGTATCGTTGCATCGCCTCCCATCAAACGGCCCATCCTGAAAAATATATAGAGAGCTATTCATTTTTAAAAGATGGAGAACGAAAAAAAATTGTTAAGGGGCTGGAGCAATTTTATGAACGTTTTGTTTATGGACGGACAAAAAAACGGGTAAAATCCTGGAAAAATAATGTGGAAGGACGATTAGGGTACAAGCTGCACTTGGAGCAAGACAAACCAGAACAGCCAAGTCAATGGATACAAGCATTCAATGTGCTGTCTTCTCTTGCCAGCTTCTTGTTGGAAATCAAAGATCGGGAAGTCGAAGAAATACCATTGTTCTTGTCCAAAACAATGGTTTTTGCTTCTTTGGAGCCTGATTTACAGCAACAGGCTTTAGGAACTATTCAAAAAGAGCCCCCCATGATTTTTAGTTATCCCGAACTGGAGCCATCCAGTCCCCTCTTATCAACTTATTTGAAGGACTTGATTCTATTCAATGCCACCGTTTTTCCGTTTGACCAGCGTGGGGATCAAATCCTGACCGAAATTATTCAGTATTTTCGCCTGGACAAAAAGACGTTTCAGAAAGAAATGGAACAACGATGGGTCGAATCTTTAACCAATCAAATCTTGCCAGATTCGGCAGAACGCAAATTCAAATTTTCTATTGCCCGAACGGTACTGCTTTATCTCGAATCTGAAGACAGCTTATGTTTTTTGTACAAAAATATTGCGATTCAACCACCATTGGATCATGATGTCTCTTTCTTGGATAAGCGAGATTTGTGGTTACTGGGAACCCAACAGAGGCTTCTGCTCTTGGCAATTCCTACCAATAGAAAAGAAAAAACCGTGTTATTGTGGGAAGCCAATCGTTATGGAAATGATTTAGCCCAAAGTCAGTGTCTCAAAAATCGACTCATTGATGACTGTCAGTTGGAAGGAGGCTCATGGAATCGTGAATGGATTCCATCCTCAGCAAACCCTGCTATTGTTATTTCGGGTACCGTGATCGGCAAGTATGAAACGTATTTTGCCCCCCTCCTCCGGTTTGTAAATCCAGGAAATGGAGGGACATAATACTTATTTTAATCTTGTAAACCAAGTGATGTTTTCGAAGCAGGGGTGGTTGAAAATTATTTAGTATTATGTTCCCTCATTTCTTTCTCTTGACAAAATAGTATTAGTTTTTATACTTGCATCATGCTTTCTCTGTAGTATTCCTTTTGAAATGTGTGAAGAAATGAACAACCGTTGGAAAGAGTCTGAATATCAAAAAGCAAGGCAGTTGGCAGAAAAATATCAAGAGTTGGAATATATCACTGAGGAGGAATTAGATCAGCTGCTGGAAGAGTCTAATTCATCAAGTTCCAGAAATTACTCTATGAAAAATCCGTAGCCTGTCTAAAAATATCTCCCTATACCTGAAGCTTTCCATAGTTTTTTCTCCTAAATCTGGTATTTCCTGATAAACAACCGTTGCACAGTGTCACAAATATGCTGGTGACCTGTGACGATTCTATTTGAGTGAACAATGATTCAAAGAGTGTGTGTATATTGCGGCTCCAGTCCAGGAAGACGTGCTGAGTATGCTGAAGGAGCGAAACAACTGGCTCATGTCCTCGTTGAGCAGGGGATAGGGTTGGTCTATGGCGGTGGAAAGGTTGGCATGATGGGGATTTTGGCTGATGCCGTTCTGGCCGAAGGAGGTCAGGCCATTGGAGTGATTCCCACAGCCCTCCTGAAAAAAGAACTGGCTCACGAAGGCCTGACGGAGTTACGGGTGGTCAGTTCGATGCATGAGAGGAAAGCACTGATGGCCGAACTTTCGGATGCGTTCATTGCTCTACCAGGGGGACTGGGAACGCTTGATGAATTGTTTGAAATCCTCACCTGGGCTCAACTGGGTCTGCATCAAAAACCATGTGGATTACTCAACATCCAGCATTATTATGATAAGTTGATCACGTTTCTAGATTACATGGTTGCAGAAGAATATGTCAAAGACCTTCATCGCTCCATGCTACTGGTGGAAACAGAGCCCAGAAAATTGCTGGAACACTTCAAAACCTACAAAGCGCCTCAAGTGAAAAAATGGATCAATAAAGAAAATGTTTAATTCCTGCCTTCGGATAATAGTTGACAGTTAGAATGCACTCCGCTACACATTATTGGAAATGTTATGTTTTGCAAAAGCGTTTTTTCTCTGTAGGAGAAATATTCAAACAGAAAGGAAGATTAAAATGACCAAGAGCGAAACTACTCCGGTAGATTTTATTCGCAACATCATTGCAGAAGATTTGAGAACCAACAAACACAATGGACGTATTATCACTAGATTTCCACCAGAGCCCAATGGATATCTGCACATTGGACATGCCAAATCAATTTGTCTCAACTTTGGAGTAGCCGCAGAAAACGAAAAAGGAACCTGCCACCTGCGATTTGATGATACCAACCCGAGTAAGGAAGAAGTTGAATTCATTGAATCCATTCAGGCAGATGTTCGTTGGCTGGGATTTGATTGGCAGGAGCATCTTTATTATGCCTCGGATTATTTTGAGCAGCTTTACGAATATGCAGTTCAGCTGATTGAAAAAGGAAAAGCTTACGTGTGCAATCTTTCTGGAGAGGAAATCAGGGAGTACCGAGGATCGCTTCAGGAACCCGGCAAAGACAGCCCTTATCGGGATCGTACTATTGAAGAAAATCTGGATTTGTTTACTCGGATGCGAGCAGGAGAATTTGCCGATGGTGCGCATGTTCTGCGTGCTAAAATAGATATGGCTTCTCCTAATATCAATATGCGTGATCCGGTCATCTATCGTATCCTCAGGATGGACCATCATCAGACGGGAAACGAATGGTGCATTTATCCCATGTATGACTTCACTCATTGTATTTCTGATGCAATTGAGGGCATTACGCATTCATTGTGCACACTTGAGTTTGAAGACCATCGTCCTTTGTATGATTGGTTTTTGGATGAACTGGAAACAAGCTGTCATCCCCAGCAAATTGAGTTCTCACGTCTTTCCCTGGAATATACAGTCATGAGTAAACGGAAATTGACACAACTGGTGGAAGAAAAGCATGTGAGCGGGTGGGATGATCCAAGAATGCCAACGTTGGTGGGATTGAAAAAGCGAGGTTATACGCCAGAGTCTATCCACAAATTTTGTAAACGCATTGGCATTTCCAAGAGCGATTCGATCACAGAACTGTATGTCTTGGAGGATTGTGTGCGGCAGGATTTAGAGCTACGGGCACCTAGAGTACTAGGAGTGCTGCGTCCTTTGCGTGTTGTGATTGAAAACTATCCAGAAGAGCAGGTGGAGGAACTCACCGCCAATTACCACCCAAATGATGAAAGCATGGGAACACGAATACTTCCTTTCACACGAGAAATTTACATTGATCAAAAAGATTTTGAAGAAGATCCACCTCCAAAATACAAACGGCTTTCTCCAGGAAAAGAGGTTCGTTTGCGTTATGCGTATGTGATTCGTTGTGAAGAAGTGATCAAAGACCAGGAAACTGGAGAGATCGTCGAACTGCGCTGCAGCTATGATCCCAATACGCTTGGTAAAAAACCAGAAGGCCGCAAAGTGAAAGGGGTTATCCATTGGGTTTCTGCTCCGCAATCGGTTCCGGCTCAGGTGAGGTTGTATGAACCACT
>JANQHV010000178.1 GCA_028282505.1 SAR324 cluster bacterium
CTCCGGGGTGATATAGCTAAAGCGAATGTACCCAACCTGCCTGCGCTCCACGTTCACTTCATCGGTGAGGATACTTTCAGAAGCAATCAATTCTTGCACACGCACCTTACCAAATACAGTCACATGCTCTAAGACAGCAGGTGGTCCCCAAGATTGACCTGTCTCATCTGAAGCAATAGCATAACCTGCTGAGTTTTCATCGATAATCGAATCCTTGATTGCAATTGAAATTGCTGTCTCCTTAGATAGGAACAAGGGACCAACGAGACTGCGATAAATTTCAATTTTGACGTTGCGGGCACTTGGATCTGTCTCAATTCCTCCATGAGACGCTCCTGTAACCGCATGATTATCAGCCAAGCCTTTTGTCTTTGGAGACAGAATGGTACTGTGCAATACTTTCAAAGTGACGCCTCCTTTAATCAGGATGGCATGATTCACTCTCAAACCATTCAATGTCAAACAAGCATTTTCTTGTTCCGGCGC
Source organism: SAR324 cluster bacterium (assembly GCA_028282505.1). Taxonomy (GTDB): domain Bacteria; phylum SAR324; class SAR324; order SAR324; family NAC60-12. The sequence goes on from JANQHV010000178.1 coordinate 487, forward strand.
AGAACCAGTTATTTGCATGGGAGCAGTGAGGTGAATGCAAGGGTTTTTTCCATCCATCGCTTCAATGGTCAGTTGTGTGTTTGGAGGCAGCGAAAGATTGAGATCTTCGCGATACACACCATTATCGACAATTTGAATCACTCCTTCGATAAGAGCAGCGCCGTCTTTATTTTCGAGGCAGTGTGCTGTCCATTGTTGCAAAGCAGCCTGCAATGTACGGCATTCTGTATTCTGACCAACGGTGAGATGGAACATAGAGGAAGAGAATTCTGCCAAATCTTCACTTCTGTCATAAGGACCACCCCCGATATCGGCACTGAACCCATAGTGGAAATCAACAGAAATCTGCTCATCTTTGATTTTGTGCTGTTTCAAAAAGGTGGGAGATAATAGAAATCTTCCTAACTCCACATCAATGGCAACATCCGGTGAGGGGAGATTTCCTCTGGAGCCCTCTAAGAAATACTCTTTTCCCCATTCACTCAAATCAGCACTGATCACTCGCATTGGTGAAATGGAGTCACCATTGACCATAATGTTCAAACTACGATTGGGTCCATAAAAAGTGCTGTTGGAGGGACGATAACGGGCTAAGGTGGTTTGCTGCTCTGCTTTATATTGATTCAAATCGCTTTCAAACAGTTTCCGTTTCAGTCGAATTGGCAATTGATGTTCAACAGAAATAGAGGTTAAATCTTTATTTTTTTGTGCCTTATTAAACAAAGGCATGTCGATTCCATGCGGATTGAAGAAAAAACCGCCTTTTGTTTGCTGAACGGGATAAACTGGTCTTTCCGTGGCAGCATAACTTTGCAAACGCCACAAAAATAAGCCTACATTCGCTACATTATATTTTCCCTGTCTTCGCTGGGGTTTGTTTTTATCTTGATGGATAGACCGAACATCCACTAAGTGAGATAAAGCATCGAAAGGACCACCTAATTGTTCAATTGATCTTTCATCTCTCAAATTAGCAATCCGTCCTTGCTGGAAGCGGATATTGGACATGGATTGAGTGATAGAAACCATTTTAAAAAATTCTACAATTCTGGTATGCCATCCTGTCACATCATAGACTACGTTTTCGAGAATGGCCCCAATTCCCTTACGTCTGCGGTAACGAATGGTATTGGCAATTCGCCTGCGTTGACTGGTAATGATACTGTTGGCATCTAAGAGATCCTGAACTCCTAAAAGCTCTCCGATATAAGGCAATACCCATTCCTGGCAGGTATCTACAAACCAATTGTCATAGAGTGTTTCGATATCATGCTCAACCACTCGCATTTCTTGTTCGAGCACTGACATCAAGGCACGCAGGGCTTCCCCACTTTCAGCATCCCGCTGTCGATAGATCGAAGGCAACAGATGGTAAAGTCGTTCAGTGATTACAGGTGTCTGGTTCATTTCCATCCTATTTCACAGAGTATGATTGCAGGTGTAAAACAATTTCGCTCTTCTCTGCATCCAGTAAAAGTAAATCGGCTGGTTGAGCCTGGTTTCTGGTTGAATCCCAATGAGCTTTTTGGGCGAACAGGGAAGTCATTTTTTTCTGATTTTGTGTGTTCAGTCCCTGGAACACGACATACACGACCCCCTCAACATTTTGGATCACAGAAATCACATCAGATTCTGTAACACTTTGCCCAAATGCTCGCTGTTCAAAGGAAAAGGCTTCCAGCAATGCTGCACGGATTTTTTTGTCCATTGCCGTGCTGAGCAGCTCAGCGTTAAAAAAAACATTTGCTTCCAAACCAAAATAGAGTGGATTGTATGACTGTAAATGGACACTTTGCCCATAAATTTCTCTGGTTTTAATTTCTTCTAGAAGGTGAATTGCCGTTTCCGATTGACTGGAAATTTTTCCGCCTCCTAATCCTGCAAGTGTGATATGAATCAACGGCCGATCCAAAGCTTGAAACCTGAGAGACTGTGCTTTGGCAATTCCTGGGAAAGTTGCCGCAAAATTTTCATAATCGGCCAGCGACACAATACGATCATGCAGACTTGCCCTGAGTGGAAGACGAATACGAGTTTGCTGATGGTTTTCAGGATCGGCTCCCCCTGATGCAGGAATGGGGTTGCTCACACTGCGAATTCCTAAGGGAGGGTTGCCCAGTAAAGCCAGCCTACCCGTACCAGGCATAGTTTTGG
>JANQHV010000289.1 GCA_028282505.1 SAR324 cluster bacterium
CTCACGACGTTTTAAAGCTAAGTATACTCGCTGTACCGCCTTTTTCATGTCATGCATCAAAAATGGATCATGGCACTGCTGTGGTGAAGGATTTAGATATTGATAAACCTCTTCTGGTTCACATAGGTTACGGTTGATTAAAATCTTCGCAAAAGTTGGAGAAATTTCCATTTCCCGGCATAAATTTGCAATCTGTTGAGGCTTCGATTCATGTTCTGTGGTTTGCCATAATAGCTGAGAAAATGAAAGGTTCATAGGATATCAGATAAAAATTAGGATTGTCTCAGAGTCCGTCCAGTATTTTTATATACACTCTTCACAATAGGAGCGAGCGTTTGAAAACTCAAGACGCAAATCAGAGAACTCATTGCACAAAATCTTTTGCAGGATCTTGCGACACTTTAGATCACGCGGCCTTTCGTTTCAAAAACAATGGTTCTGACAGTTTTTATAAGCTATTGATAATATTGGTTTTATTTACCATCCTGGGCTTGCCGAAGGATCTCGTTAAATCGTTGATATTAAAGGAGATCCTTCACATCCGTTCAGGCGGTCCGCCGATGCGATGACACGAAAAACTGTTAGAAGTATTACCAAAAAATAAGTTTGATTGATTAAAAACATTTCATCTTGCCCTCTAATAATAATGCAACGGTCTTTTGGTTTGGCAGGAATGCTGATGGCCATGTTGCTTGGATAGTAAAATTTGAATTCTGGGAAAGGCAAGATCGAATTCATGAGGAAATTTGAGATATCACTCAATTCCTTCAGGTCTTTATCTTCATTTTTTTATTCACTTTTTAGTATAATTTTTTCTTTTTTAAGGAATTGAAATTATTGAATAAAAAAATTTCCCCAGAAAAATAAGTAGTCCTTCCCCATATACAAAAATTTCCCGTTTTGCTATCACCTGATGAAAGTTTATTGAGCCTTGGGAAAACCAGGGATCAATAGACTTTATTTGGAAAAAATTAAATAAATTGGTTTTGTTTTTTGAAGAAAGGAAAAGTATGAAAAAGTTAATCGTGTTTTTAATCAGTTTATTTGTGGTTCCTGTAGTTGTTAGTCAAGAATTTAAACCTGCTGAGGCAATTATTGATTGTACTGAGACTGAATCTGATATGAAGTGTGGAAGTTTGGAAGAATTCGTGGTGGAGGATTTGAATAAAGATGGATTACTCGATGTGATTGCTCGAGAACAATTGTCCAATGGCGTTTCAAAGATATTAGTCTTCTATCAGAAAGCAGAAGCAGCATCATGTTATTCTCCTGGAAATGATACATTTACAAAATTACTCATCCATTCTGACAATGCCGATGGCAATCAGAATTTTGTGGATAGTTCAGGGAGCAATCATCCCATCGCTACTCATGGTACCGATGTTCATCATGAAGTTAATGAAAAAAAATTTGGGAAGTCCAGTATACAGTTTGATGGCATTGATGATTATTTGAGTATTCCTGACCATGAAGACTGGAATTTTGGAGCTGGCGACTTCACCATTGATTTTTGGATCAATGCCCCTTTGACCAGTGATGGATGGATAGTAGGGCAGTGGAGCGGCAATCCAAACTCAGATAATGCTTTTGCGTTACGTCTCACTCCTGGTTATTTTACGTTCTATTATACTGAGAATGGAACAAATTACAGTGCTAAGAACTTGACTCATTATATTCCTGCCAATATATGGCATCATGTCGCTTTTATCAGATCTGGTTCGTCCCTTAAACTGTATATAAATGGGGGCTTCACAACTTCTACGGACATAGGAACCGGTGTAACAATATACGACTCGCAAAAACCACTGACTATTGGCAAAACAGCAGATGATGCGGACTTTGAGGGTTACCTTGATGAATTCCGCATTTCCAAGACTGTGCGTTGGGCAAGCAACTTTACTTCTCCTGCTTTTCCGTACTGCAACAATAAATAAAGCTGCCTGTTTTCAAAGAATGTGAATTTGTGTCTTTCTTAAGAAATGCTTGCTTTGCAACAAAGCAAGCATTTTTTCTCGATTGTTATAAATTTTTCCTTATCAATTTTTCATTTTTTTGCTTCTCCCTTATGTTATTTCAAGTAATTGAAATGACTCTATAAAAGACTCTCCTAGAAAAACGAATAGCCCTTCCCCATGTACAAAAACTTGTTATTTTGCTATCTCATGATGCAAGTGTGTTGAATCTTTTTTCCAAACAAGGAAAATCAAGCTATTGAAAGAAGGTTAAATCAACCTATCTCTTTTTCATAATAAAATAGGAGAGGGCATATGGAGGTCATACTAAAAACAGAAGATCAATTTGAAAAAGCCCCACAAATTCGTCTGATTTACAATGATGAGCAAAAGCTGGTTTGGGAGCGTCTGTTTCCCTTAGAAGAAGAATCGATTTGGATTAAAAGCAACCCTTACTTAGATACAGCAGAGTTTTCCGTCATTATTCGTTTTTATCAGAAAGTTTTATTTAAGATCAAAGAAGCCAATCTTTCTGTCGCCAATCCTGATTTTTTAAATCTATTTGATCAAATTGCGGAGTGGGACCAATGTCCTTCCAAACCCATCAAACGAGAATTGAAAACTTTAGAGAAAGACTCGTTTGATATACTCATTGTTGATGATGTTGAAGACATTCACCTTATCTCAAAAATGGTATTGGAAAAATTTAAATACAATGGGAAAGGACTCAATTTTTTCAGTGCTTACTCAGGGCAGGAGGCCATGAAAGTTCTTTCTGAACAGCCAGAGATAGCAGTGGTCCTCTTGGATGTTGTGATGGAAAATGAAAACGCTGGTTTAGAATTTGTCGATCATATTAGAAAAAACTTAGGAAATTATTTACTGAGAATTATCTTAAGAACCGGACACCCTGGACAATTCCCCGAAAACAGAGTTTTTTATGACTATGATATCAATGATTATCTCAACAAAACAGAGCATGCTAATCGGCTCAATTTGTCAGTTCATCGAGCCCTGAAAGATTTAGAAAATTTAAAAATCATTTACGAAACAGGCTATGAACAAGGACGGTTGCTCAGGGAAAGTTTGAAAGACAGAGAGGAAATGATTAATTTGTTGCAGCATGAAATTCAACAATTAAAAGTAGGGAACAGTCAGTAATGTCAATTTCTCCTTCAAAGGGATGATGTTTTTGTCTGGATTATGTCCTCAATTAGTAATTTACAGAATCTTAACGACACATTTCAGAGATCGCAGTTGGGAAAGGATCTTGTGGAAAGTTTTCAAGGGGAGGGGTTCCAGGCGAATAAAAACATAAGCGTCTTTTTCCAGGCGTCCGCTTTCGATATCGATAATATTGGCTTCCATCCCTTTGATGACTTTTGAAATTTGAAAAATCACACCTTTTCCATCCTGAGTAATCAGTCGGATCTGATGTCCTTGTCTGCCCTCACTGTCAGTCACATTCCAACCGACAGAGATGGGTTGTCTGCCTGCTTCTTTGATATAGCTGCAATTGCTGCGGTGAATAACCAGGTCTTCCATATCAGTAGGAAAACCAACCACTTTATCACCAGGTAAGGGGGAGCAGCATTCCGCGAAGCGTAAAAAAGGATCCTTGGTGTCTTCAATAATAAACTCAGGAGGTGTGGATTTAAAGAGAGGGTCCAGGAAGCGTACTTGCCAATCCCGGCGATCCAATTTGGCTTTGCTGACCAACTGGTATTTTTTAAAGAAACGTCGTACATGAATCTGTTTAGAGCCGACTTTTTCCTGGAATTTCTTCCAGGTGAGACGTTCTTGCTTCAATGCATTTTGAAATGCCTCAGACTGCGTGAATTCTTCCACATTTTCTCCCAGCTTGACCAATTCTCTTTGAAAAAAATCTTTTCCAACCTGACGTGTTCGGATTTTATTTTGAACACGAATGGCCCGTTGGATGGCCACTTTACTTTTTGCGGTGGCAACATGGTTCAACCATTCCCGGTTGGGTTTCACACTGGAATCCGTCAGAATTTGGATACTTTCTCCGTCGGCCAGTTGGCATTCTCGTGGGACACGTTTGCTTTGGATACTGTTGGTGTTGTTATCGGAGGACGTGTTCACCAGAGCTCCAATGCATGTGTTGCCAAGGTCCGAGTGGATGTGATAAGCAAAGTCCAGAACAGAGGCTCCCTGGGGGAAAAAATAGATGTCGCCTTTAGGCGTAAATACCTGAATTTGTTCTATTTTGGAGTAACGCAGGACTTCGTCCATGCGTGGTTCTTTTTCACCGATGATATTATCGATTTGCTCGAAGTAGATGCGGTAATATTCTGCCAATTCAGTGGAGGTTCCTTTCCAATGTGCCATGATACCATGCCAATTCAGAGCATGCATATCCCTGGTGGCAATTTCAATGAAGGTCACTTCTCCTTCTACAACAATTTCTGTTTGTAATCCCTGATAACCATCCCAACGGGGATTACTGATGAAATCTCTAATCTTTAAAGGAATGGCACTAAAATTGGTATGCAAGACTCCCAGTACGTAGTAAGTGTCTAGTGGATATTCCACCAGAATTCGAAATCCTTCCAAGACGCGATCAACCTCTTTTTTTAAAATATAGGCTTCTGGGTGGGTGAAAATCGGATCTACATCATTATAAGGTAATTTAGAACGCGATAAGGTGTAGTGAAGCAGGTCACCCATATTCTGGATGGCAAACTGTCGTGCTTTTTTTAACGTCCTTAATTTCTGGATGGTTCGGTCGTACCGTTTGGGGTAGAGATAGCGAAAACAGAGATCAGAGAACTCCATACTGATTTTTTCTAAGCCAAGACGCTTTGACAAAGGGACATAAATGTCCAGCGTTTCCTGACTGATCCTTCTTTGTTTGTGACGTGGCATAGGCTCCATGTCACGCATATTATCCAGGCGATCAAAGAGCTTGATAAAGAGGATACGGACATCCTTGACCATCGTACCCAACATTTTGCGATAAGTGGCTTCCTGATCAGCTTTTTGTTTGCCATAAGCAGTTTCTGGATATACAATTTTGGTGAGTCCATCCACCATTTCTGCATACCATTCTCCATAACGTACTTTAATGGAGCTTTTGGTCAATTCCGTATCTTCCAGAGTGTCGTGTAATAAGGCAACAATGACTGTCGGTGGGTCCAGGTTAGCTTCACAAATCGACCAGGCTACCCGCAGAGGATGGATAATCACCGGTTCCCCTGATTTTCGCTTTTGATTTCCGTGGTAGGTTTGAATGTCTTCAAAGGCATATTCCAATTTCAGTAGTTCACTCCCATTGTCCTGAGATTGGACATAGTTGCGAATATCTTCATGCAATTGGGTAATCATTGCGTCTACGGGAGACGTTTGTTCTTTTTCACTTACCAATGCGGACATGTCGCTGATCATAGATGACTGTATGGAAATGGGGAGTATGAAAAGATTTTTGTACTTATCTTAATCGGAAAATTATTTTTTTGCTAGTCTGGAAAGGAAAGATTATGATTTTTAATAATTTTGCGTAAACCTTAAATAAAATTTAAATAAAATTTAAATAACTGTCAACGGTTTTTTAGTCAAAATGATGGAATAGCTTGAACATATTTCTCAAAAAACTTAAACATTGCATCTTTTATAAAAACGCATTGGAAAAAAATGTGGAAAAGTGAAAAGTGCTGACAGGAAGTGGCAAGGATGAATTGGTTTCAAGCGTTTGTGTTGGGAATTGTGCAAGGCATGACAGAGTTTCTTCCTATCAGTAGCACAGCACATTTGCGAATCGTTCCCTATTTACTTGGTTGGGAAGATCCAGGGGCCGCGTTTTCTGCAGTAATTCAGTTAGGAACACTGATTGCCGTATTGGTCTATTTTCGCCATGAGATCGTCCAACTGGTAGTAGAGGCGTGGAAAAGCCTACTACAGCGTAATTTGTGGATCTCCGATGATTCCCGTCTGGCTTGGGCAATTGTGGTGGGATCTTTCCCAATTGTCATCTTGGGATTTACCTTCAAAGACTATATTGAGTCTGAGGCTCGTAGTTTGACATTAATTGGCAGTAGTTTGATCGTGCTTGCCATTTTTTTGTATATCTCCGAAAAGGTTTCGTCCAAAACACGTGATATATCCAGTTTATCGGTCAAAAATGTATTTATGATTGGGATCTGTCAGTCCTTTGCCCTGATTCCAGGTTGTTCCCGCTCTGGATCTACAATCATGGGGGGGTTGTTTTTAGGATTGACTCGTGAAAGTGCGGCACGTTTTTCTTTTTTATTGGGATTGCCAGCAATTGCAGGCAGTGGCCTATTGGAATTGTTCTCTTTATTTGAGGATGGTTTAGGGCAGGAGGGTATTTTAAATATAATCATTGGTATTGCAATGGCATTTATCAGTGGGTATCTTTCTATTGAATTGTTGCTACAATTTCTAAAAAAATACGGAACCCTGCCATTTGTGATCTATCGTGTTATTCTAGGAACTTTGATTCTTTCTTTTTGGGCGTAATTTTTAATGAAAAAATACATCACCTGGCATTTATTGTGGATATGGATTGCAGGAACTATTTATGGGGAAGCCGTACAGGCCCAAAGTATCGTTATTGAGCCCTCAGTAGTTTTGATTACCAATCACCAGCAGCATCCAAACTGGCATGCTCCCTGGAAAATGGGATATACCTCCTCAAACACAGGAACGGGATTTTTAATTCACAATCAGTGGATTTTAACCAATGCCCATGTTGTCAGTAACTCACGTTTACTGTTAGTGAATAAAATTTCTAATCCAGAGCCTTTCATCGCAAAAGTGGTCGCGATTGCACATGATTCAGACCTGGCCATTCTTGAAGTGCAGAATCCCACTTTTTATGAGGGAATGACACCTTTAGAATTTGGAAAAATACCGTTGCTGCAGACCCGAGTGCGTACTTATGGTTATCCCGTTGGGGGCACTACCATTTCAAGAACAGAGGGAGTGGTTTCCCGGGTTGAGTTTGGTACGTACCTCCATTCAGGGGTCGATTCTCATTTGATTATTCAGACCGATTCTGCCATCAATCCTGGCAATAGTGGTGGTCCTGTGATTCAAGACAACAAGGTGGTTGGAGTGGCTTTTCAATCCAATCCAAATCTGGACGATGTCGGTTACTTGATTCCGGTGCCTCTCATTCTACGCTTTATTGAAGATATGGAAGATGGAAGGTATGAGGGGGTTCCTGAAATTGGAGTACAGGTCAGCAACTTATTGAATGAGCATCATCGGAGTTTTCTCCAATTACCACCCGATGTTGGTGGAGTACTGGTGGATCGGATTGTTCCTCATACTTCTGCAGAAGGCCAATTAATGGAAGGGGATGTCTTGGTAGAGATTGAAGGTGTCAATATTGATGCAGCAGGGATGGTAGGTTATAATGGTCATCTAGTGTCTTTGCATATTATGGCAGAGCATAAACAGGTTGGTGATTTACTCCAATTGAAGATATGGCGCAACCAACAATTTCAAAACGTGACACTGACTCTGACACCTCCCCCTTTTAGTCAAGAGTTCCGTTTGAGTTATAATAAATTGCCTCAGTATTTGATTTTTGGGGGATTGGTTTTTGTGCCTCTCAATCGCAATTATATCCAATCGGGAAAAAATTCTCCTGAATTGATTTATGAGCATGTGTATCGAGAAATCGAAAAGCCTCGTACTCGGAGGGAACAGATTGTGGTCATGATCCGCATTTTGCCGGCTCTGGTGAACAGAGGATATACGAACTTGAAAAATTATGTAGTCGATCGGGTCAATGATATTCCTATTCAATCTTTACAGCATTTGAAGGAGGTGTTGGATACATTAAAAGAGAAAACAGACTACTATAAGTTTGAAAGCCAGTGGAATCCTGCATTGATTGTGCTCGATAAAGACGCTGTTGCTCAAGAACATGATCTTATTCTTCAACGTTATGGAATCACAGAAGGAGAACGTTTGTGAAAAAAGTAGGTTGGTTTTTTGTATTGTGTTGTTTACCAGCCCTGCTTTGGGGCAAAACACCTGATGACAAGACAAAAGATATTTCGAATTTTAAGAAAAGCATTGTGCTGATTCAGAGTTACCAGCAAGCCTATGACTGGCTGATTCCATGGAATAAAAAAGCGCTCAGTAAAAAAAGCGGTGCGGCCTTAATTTTACCCCGACAACGATTGTTGACGACTGCAGAATTGGTAGCCAATCATACCTTGATTTCTGTGCGCAAACCAGGTGTGGAACGTTTGTATGAAGCAGAGCTTGTTCTGATCGACTATGCCATGAACCTGGCTCTGCTACATGTTGCTGCCCCAGACTTTTGGGATGGTTTGATTCCTGTGCAGTGGGGAAAACCAGAAGTAGGAGAAGCAGAAGTCCAATATTGGAAGAGTAAGAGTGAATGGAAATCCATTGCAGGCAAGGTGAAACAACAGTTCATTGGTTTTCGTTCCCGGAGTAATTCATACCTCCCAGTGATAGAAGTGGTGGCCTCATTAAAATCTCATGTTCAAGGAAATCCAGTTGTACAAAATAATAAAATTACTGGAATGATTATTCAGTTACGTGATTCCAACCTGGATGTAGCCCCTTCCTCTGTCCTGCAAACATTCATCAACAAAGCGGCAATAACGCCTTATTCGGGATTTCCACAACGGGGTTTTCAATGGCAAAGTATTCCACAGGGGGCCATTCGAAAGTACTTTGGGTTACAGGACGGTGTTTCGGGGATATTCATCAATCGTATTTTACATTACGGGACGGGGTCAGATGTCTTGCAGCCTCAAGATTTTCTGGTTTCTATTGGAGGGTGGAAGCTGTCTAATGAAGGAACCATTGACCACCCGCAATGGGGGGTGATACTTTTTGATTATTTGTTCACTAGCCTGGATTCTGAAAAACTGGTTGTTTTAGAAGTCATTCGTCAGGGAAAACGAGTGCAATTAAAAACACAACTGGCGAGTTTTTTTCCAGAACAGTATTCTGTACCATTAAGGGTGGTGAATCGTCCTCCACGTTATGTTCTCCGTGGCGGCATATTATTTCAGGAATTGAGTATGAACTACCTGGAATTGTGGGGCAATGAATGGCGGAATAAAGCGCCCACCCGTTTGAGGATTTATCAGCAGTTGGAAGCAGACCTTTCAGGGAGTAAAGATAAGCGTTTGGTTTTCTTGTCCCGTATTTTGCCCACTCCGGTTAATATTGGTTATCAGAACTTACATAATGTGATTGTTACTGAAATTAACGGTTTTTCGATTCATAACCTGGAAGATGTTGTTCATGCCTTTGAAAATCCGAAGACAGGCTTTCATCAGGTGAAACTCCTGCCAGGAGCAGAAAGAACATATTTGATTTTGCCAGAGGCAGAGTTGCAAAGTACCGATCAACAGATTCTAAAAGATTTTCAAATTCCCCAGTTAGAAAGGCTGTGAAACGCATGACTCCTATCACTTTTTCTGCGTCTACATGCTCTGACTTGTCTGATTTTTTACAAAAAGCAGGCTCTTTGATTCAGCAGGAAATCATGAGTCTGATTCCTGAGCAGGAACCCAAAACTTTTCTTTATGACTTGATGAGAGATTATCCGGCCCGGGGCGGGAAAAAGTTTCGATCTGCTTTGGTGCTGCTCTCTTGTGAATGGTTTGGAGGGCAGATTTCTGAAGCCCTGTCGTCAGCAGTAGCCTTTGAACTTTTCCAAAATTTTGCTTTGATTCATGATGATATTGAAGACGATTCGTTAACTCGCAGAGGAAAGCCAACCCTGCACCGTATCCATGGAATTCCGCTGGCACTGAATGCGGGAGATACTATGTTCGAACTGGTCTATGAAGCGTTGCTGGCAAATGAAAAAATACTGGATGCCTCGTTGACACTCCAAGTTCTCAGGCATTTCAATGCAGTAGCCCGTCACACTTTTGAAGGACAGGCTATGGATATTGGTTGGGTGGTGCATGATATCTTTCCTAACAAAAAAGAATATCAAGAAATGATTAAACGGAAAACAGGGTGGTATTCCGGGAAAGGACCCTGTCAGTGTGGTGCTATGATTGGAAAGGCCCGTCCTGAAGATATCGAATGTATTGGACAATTTGGGGAAGCAATTGGCATTGGCTTTCAAGCGAGAGATGATGTGCTTAATTTGATCACCGATAGTGAAGGAGAAGCTCCAGAAGCCAATGCTGGTGGATATGGTAAAGAGCGTGGTGGCGATTTTGCAGAGGGCAAGCGTACCCTGATTACCATTGAAATGTTTGATCGACTCTCCGCAGAAGAGGCCAAACGTTTGCATCGGATACTCCTCCAGCCCAGGGAAAATACTTTAGAGGAGGAAATTGAATGGGCAATTATGCAGGCAGAACAATCCGGGGCATTGGAGGCGGTGATTGCTTACTGTGAAGAATATGCGGAAAAGGCCAGGCGTTGTTTAGAGGCATTACCTGACCATTCTGTTCGTGATTTGATGCAGGAACTGGTTGCTTATTTGACCATTGAAAGAAATTTTTGAATGGGTCGTTATTTTTTCACTGGAATGTTATCATTTTCAATATTACATTTTCTTAGAAGGAGCATGATTGCTTTTCTTTTCAAGTGCTCATAAATGAACGGTTCACATTTTTTCATGAAGTATTCAGCCAAGAAGAACGTATGGAAACACCAAATTTAGACCTGACCGCAAATTTTGAAGAAGATGAGAATAGTATGGAGGGGTTGTTTTTGACCTTTACCCTCGCAAATCAGGCATATGGCGTAGAAATCCAGTATGTCCGGGAAATTGTGGATATGCAGAAAATAACCAGGGTACCAGGAGTCGCTGATTATATCAAAGGCTTAATTAATTTGAGAGGACAAGTCATTCCTGTTCTTGATGTGCGCTTGCGATTTGGGGTGGAGAGCAGAAAATATGACAGCCGTACTTGTATTATTGTCGTGGAAGTGGAAGAAACAATGGTAGGCTTGATTGTTGATCGAGTTGCGGATGTTTTGATTATTGCCGAGGATAGGATTCAAGATCCGCCTTCTGCAGGGTTAACGGTTTCGGAACGCTTTATTAAAGGGCTTGGAAAAGTAGGGGAGGATGTGAAGTTTCTTTTGGATATTGAAAAATTGATTGCCGATATAGAGGGAATTATTCCATAATCCCCTCTATTGCTTCCTTTTCGCCTTAATACTTTCCAAATTCATCATCATCCAGAGCAATGACTTGGCTCGGATCTTGATTTGATGGTGATGTGGGAGCTGGTTGTGCTGGCGGTTGCTCCAACTGTTGAGGTTTCTGTTGCATGGGTACAGGAGCTGGTTGTGCTGGCGGTTGCTCCAACTGTTGCATGGGTACAGGAGCTGGTTGTGCTGGTGGTTGCTCCAGTTGCTCTGATTTTGAAATGACAGGAGCTGGTTTTGCTGTGGTACCCAGTAAGTTGGTTTCTTTATCGAATTTAAATTTTGCGGTCTGTGACTGTAAGTCTGCTGCCAGATTGGCCATTTGCTGAGAAGCAGACGAGGTTTGTTCTGATGATCGTGAGGTTTGCTGGGTGACATCTTCCAGTTGATTCATTCCCAGGCTGATTTGATCCAAACCCGATGCTTGCTCACGGCTAGCCGCATCAATTTCTCCTGCTAAATCACTCACCTTTTCGATTCCCCTGACCAATTTGTTCAATGCCTCTGCTGTTTGATCAGAGATTTGAATACCCTGTTTCACCTTTTGAACGGATTGTTCAATAAGCTCTGTCGTTTCTTTGGCCGCATTGGCGCTACGTACGGCTAAATCTCGAACTTCATTGGCCACGACAGCAAATCCTTTGCCATGCGCTCCTGCTCGAGCGGCTTCTACCGCAGCATTCAATGCCAACAGATTGGTTTGAAATGCAATCTCATCAATCACTTTAATGATCTTGGAAATATCCTGGCTGGATGCATCAATTTCAGAAATGGCAGCGACCATCTCTTCCATTTGTTTGCTTCCATCCGCAGCATCTTTTCGCATGTCGATGGCCAGTTTGTTGGCATGGGCTGCATTTTGGGCATTTTGCTCGGTCTGGGGACTGATTTCTGTCAAGGATGCGCTGATCTCTTCAATCGAACTGGGTTGTTGGGTGGCACCCTGAGCCAGAGATATACTGGTGCTGGAAACACTTTGTGCTTCCTGGGAAACTTGGCCCGCCGATTGGTCAATGGATTGAAATGTGTCACAAAAAGAATCAGCAAAGTTATCCATCGAATTGGCCATTTGTGAAATTTCGTCTTGTCCCTTAATATTCAGGCGATGTGTTAAGTCTCCCTGAGAAAATGAATCGAGCATCGTAACGGTTTTCTGAAGAGGGGCTGTAATGGCGGTACGAGTGAAGAAGAAGAGTATCAAGATGGCAACAGCCAGGATGGCAGCGGTCGCCAGTGCTGTGTTGAACATGCTGTTATTGATGGTTTGTTGAAGTGGGGTAAGATCGGCAATGACCTCAAAAGCCCCATGTATTTCTCCTTCTGCCCAACCTTCCATCTTGAATCCGATGGGGTCGTATCCGTCACCATCAGGATCGTCGGAAACGGTACCGTGACACATCATACAGCCTTTTGATAGTTTAATTGGGCGAAAATACCGCAGTGTGTTGGTCTCTGGGTCGACTTTGTGGTATTCTGTCAGATTGTTTTGTTTTAATTCTTTCAGGGCTGCCAGTTCAAAAGCATCGGGTTCATTTTCTGGGTTCCTCGGTTTGATTTTTGGTACTCTGAATTGATAGTCAGCTTGATCTGCATTAGTTTGTGCAACAACCCATCCTGCTACAATTGGGATTGTCCAGTAGGCTGGATGTCTTCTTGCTTCTTCAATTCTCTCTCCAGGTGAAGCGAAGCTTTTCCCTGACATTGAGGTTTGTAATTCGGAAAATAGTTTTTCATCATCAAATGCATTATATTGTGTTCTCAGGTCTTCTACGTACTGACGAGCATTTTCTGCTTCAATCGTAATTGCTCTGGCCTTCAAAACCAATGCTTCCATCTCCACCTCTTCCATGATGTTTTTATTGATGAAGAACATGGCAACAGAACTCAGGATCAGTCCAGCTATAAATAATATGATGGTTTTGGTACCTATTTTAAGATTTTGAAACATGATTCCTCCTGAAGGCTGTCTGTATTTTTTACTGAATGGATCTATGTTGAGTTTATTCTCTATGTTAAATAATAAAAATAAATTTCTACAAAAGATCAACTTTTTTATGATGTCAGGTTCGTTTTCTTGGAAAAATACGAGCTCCGTGAATGGCAATGAGACTCTATGGCAAACCACCAGTGATGCCAATTCCATAAATTGGCCCACCAAAACTCCTTGTTTTTGTTGGCAGTTTTGCGTAAATATTCAGCAATAGTACCAGGGGCCGTGGTTCAGTAGCCCAGTCAAAACCATAAATAAATCCCAACAAATAATACGTTTGGTAAAATCCAATCGTTTTCCATTGTCTGCGGTCTTCAGTCACTTTCACTCGAAAAAGGAAATTTCCATTTTCTTCTCCGTAACCGTAATAAAAAAATGAAAAAGGGTGGTGCAGAATGGAGAGAGATTGAGAAAGGCGCCGGACTTGAAGAACGAATTGATCATCTGAGGGATCATCGTTTTGTTGAATATCAGCAGATTTTCTAATACTGGCATCAGCACGTTGAAGCCCGATATCCAGACCAAAATTATTGAAATTGAGGCCACCTCCCACCCCCACCCCCCACATTGCACTGGGCAATACTTCTGTATATCCTTTGACATCTGCCGGGGCTGAATCAGGAGCTGCTGGGATCTTGAAATTCATGGTACTGAGCCATAACCCAA
Source organism: SAR324 cluster bacterium (assembly GCA_028282505.1). Classification (GTDB taxonomy): domain Bacteria; phylum SAR324; class SAR324; order SAR324; family NAC60-12. Next base: position 13,768 of record JANQHV010000289.1, read on the forward strand.
ATCCTAATGAGTTGCGCTCAAAAACACTATATTGAGCGAAAGCGTGAGATGGGATAATTCCTGAGAAAATGATACTACCGATGCAAAGGCATTGGAGCAGTTTCATTTTTCTGGAATTTTGAAAAATTTGGAGTCTGTGCTGAAAATCCATTTTTTGGACTTACTCTTTTTTTCCTTTTATAATACCGTGACTAAGAACCTGTTTGAAAAACCTGATTCTGC
>JANQHV010000301.1 GCA_028282505.1 SAR324 cluster bacterium
ACAAAGGTAGTCAATAAAGTCATCAATTCCAGGGAAGGATGAAGCTCCAGGTAGGATGCTTTCAGAAATCAACTGATCGTTATTCAATCCAATGGAATCGTCTACTCCCTGTGCCGTTCATGCTACTGCCCATCGTCATAGCGAGTCAAGCGAGGCAGAGATAGGCCAAATTTTCAGCCAGTTTGGTCAATCATTTCGTCAAACCCATAACCTTTCTTCCAAACAGAGCCGGGTGCTCTCCGCCCTTTCTTTGTGTCGCACGGGTTTTTTGGGTATCCATAAACAGAGTTGTAATGACTGTGATCATAGTGAATATCTCCACAACTCATGGCTAGGCGCCCCCGCCGGATCACCATTGTCCGAGGTGTCAGTTCAAAGCCAAAGAATCCTGGCTAGACCACCGGATGGCCGAACTCTTACCCACGGCTTATTATCATGTGGTTTTCACAGTTCCTGATCAACTGAGGGGCTTGATTTTTCAGAATCAGCGTCTTTTGTATGATGCTCTTTTCAAAACCTCCTCAGCCACGTTGCTGAAATTTGGCAAAGACCAACGGTACTTGGGAGCCCACTTGGGATTTTTGGGTATTTTGCACACCTGGGGACAAAAGCTGTGGTTCCATCGTTCCACGCCGGCCTCATATTCATTACATTGTGCCAGCCAGAGGGCTGAGTGAAGATGGAAGCAGCTGGATTGCTCCGAAGTATGGCGGTGATTTTTTGTTTCCGGTTGAAGCCCTCTCCGATACCTTTCAAGGCAAACTGATCAAAACGATCAAAAATTTATGGGAAGCCAAAGAACTTCGTTTGGAAGGGAAGTTGGAGTACTTACAAGATGAGCGGGCTTTTGATGAGTTGATCAATCGAGCGACAGCGAAACGTTGGGTGATCTTCACTCAACCTCCGATGGCCAGTCCTGAGAAGGTCTTGGCTTATCTAGGGCGCTACACCCATCGTGTGGCCATGAGCAACAGTCGTTTGCAGAAGGTGGAAAATGGCTGTGTGGAGTTCACTTACAAAGATTATCAGGACAATGGCCAAGAGAAAATAGCCAACCTCTCCGTTGATGAATTCACCCAACGTTTTTTGTGGCATGTTCTGCCGGAAGGATTTCAGAAGATCCGCTACTATGGATTCTGAGCAGGAGCCCAACGTAAAGAGCGCATCGCCTTAGCCCAAAAACTAACTTTGGCTTTCCAAGAAACTTTGCCTCTTTCAGAGCGTATTCTGCTCGATCTGCTCAATTTTATGGTGGTCAAAGCGGCCATTGTCTGTCCAGTTTGTCAGAAAGGTAGTATGAGTTTTGCTGGTAGTGCCTCTATCAGTTTTAATGAGTACTTTGATACTTTCTGAGCCGAGAGATGAATCACTTCAACCTGGAAAATGAATCAAAAATGGGGGATTTTCATTTTGACAGGTTCTTTGCGCCTTCTCAGCGGCAAAAGAGGTCATTTTCTGTAAAAAAGAGGAGATTTTATTTGAGTTTTCTTAGAAAAATCGTTAGATCTGATAAGAATTTGAGGGATCGGATGAACCAAAATCGACAAAATGAAGAGCGAAACAAGGACCAAAACCCATAGGTGCATTTTCGGCTTCGTTCAACAATGAGTTCAAGCTGATGTTTGAGGTACATTACTGCCCCTCTTTGTTCTGTCGAACACAGATTAACTCAGTGTTACGTAAAGAAACTCAACATACCAATAGTCATTACTTCTATACCGAAGAAGATTAATAATCCAAATAATCAGCAACTGAATGTCTGTTTGAACAACAGGCTGGGTAAGGTTCAGCAAAACTTGTAGCAGAAGCAGAGACTTGATATATTGAAACGCTATTGATAACACTTGCTACAAAGGAAGAATGACAAAAAAAGACAGTTTAATTAATCAAGTTTGTAAAGCATGGGGGTGGAAGCAAAAGGATCTTGCTGACAAAATGGGTTATAGCCTACAGGCCATTCGTAACGTTTCATCAAATAATGAAGTACTAACATTACCGATGCAAAAGCATCTTGAGACATTACTTGAGTTAGCTGAATTGCATGACGAACTGAAGAAGATTAAAAATACTTTATAAAGTATTTTTAATCTTGATGTAAATACTGTATGAAGTATTTATAGTTTATCATCACTTGAGACACAACAGCACTCACGAAGAGTTTGCGATGAGAAAAACGATAGGTGGTGATTAAGAGAAGCAAGGTCTTCAATTTGGAAGGATAGCCAGAGGTGCATTTCAATCAAGTGAAAATTGCTTGTGCTTCTTTGTCTAGCTAAAATTATCAATAAAATAATATTTTAAAGATAAAAACAAGGAGAGTGATATGGAAAAAGAACGACTAACCAAATCCGAAATCAGTAAGAAGGTAGAGAACAATACAACCATCCTTTCAGCACTTCGGCATTTGACCAAATGCCTTGGCGAAGAAGAGATAGAAGAAAATGAGGAGGTTATTTCAACAATGGAAGCCCTATTCCTTTATTTGGAGCATCAATTTGAGGAGATCCGATATGATGTACTTCGTCTTCATACTGTTACTGTTTCTCCCAGACAAGGATTTGATCCAACTCAAAAATTGTGAACGACACCATTTACCATTTTTTAACCCGCAATGGAGATGACTATGTTTGACACTCTTCAGGAACATCAATCCAAAAACGCTCTTGATTGGACTGTTATTTATGATGAATTGGATGAATTCAGCGATTACTGTTGTTTTTTATGTGATGCTTACGCCTCTATTTTTACTCGCTCCCAAGACGAGGTCATCGGAGAGAGAACAATCAGTGGCATCAAGCGTTCTGCCAGTTGGATGAAAGAGCGACTGGAAGAAATCAATGCCAAATTCAGAAAAGCGCAGGAACAATCCTGTGCCGAAACAAACGATAAGAAAGACACAAAGTAAATTCCCCACCATTCCTCATTTCAATATTGATGTTTTACTGTGAGGATACTAACAAAAAATCTTAGTATTTCTCGCAGATGGACAAACCGATTAATTGACTCCTTCTCCAACCCCTCATTGCTCTTTTTTGGGTATTCCCGTATAGTGGGTATGAATTCTAAATTTTTGGAATATGCTTACAACAACCGATACAGAACGGTGAACTGACTATTACAAGGACTCACGTATGAAACAGCAAATTCGGGTTCATGGAAATGAAACTGTACACAAACTTTTTGACCATTTAGTATTTCCTGAAGGGGAAATGGTAATTACCTTTGAATCCAAGGAGAATCAACCAATTACCTTCAAACAAGATCCAGGAGCAGAATTCAGCGAATTCTATCAAGAAGTTTTGGAAGAAGCCGAGCGGTTGAAAGCTGAAGGAATGACCAAGGAACAAGCGGGGCAAGAGCTGCTTGAAATGCAAAAAATGATTAATAAAAAGCTCAGTGAAAAAGAATAGCTCTGTTCGTGTTGTGCTCGATACCAACATTATTCTAGCGGCTCAAAGCATCCATCCTACTAGTCCAAATGTAGAAATTTGGCAATATATTATCGAGGGCCAATGCACTGTTTTGCATTCTCCAGGAATGATTGACGAGTACAAACGAAAGTTTGAAGAAAAGGGGGTTTTCCAAGGATCTCGCTAAAAGATTCTTAGCCCTTTTTGTTATTCTGGCCGAGCAGGTCGAAATTGAGTTCTATCATGTGCCATTCTATCCAGATGACAAGGATGATGTAATTTTTCTGCTCTGCGCTCTCAATGGCAAAGCTGAATATCTCATAAGCTATGACCCACACTTGCTTGATCTACAAGAGGATTATGAAGTAGAACTCAAAATTAGAAAACCCATCCCATTCTTGAAAGAATTTAGGGCTAAAAACTTAGTATTTCCCACAGATGAAGCACAAACCAATTGACTGTCATTTTCAGGTTCAAAATTTGTAGTAGAAATCAAGGAAAATCAGAAATTTTTGCGAACAATCACATTCACTCAGAACTGGAACCCTGCGTTTTTTTGCCAGTTTGTAGCAAAATTCAAGTAATTCGAATTTTCCACGCTATGTGGAAGGTTCCAGGCTGGTAATGTGAGCGTTGAACGAAGCCTTCGGCAGGAGGCTCAAAGACAAAGTAATCAATAAAGTCATAAACTCCATGGAAGGATAAAGCTCCAGGTAGGATGTTTTCAGAAGCCCAGTGATTTTTATCCAAGTCCATGGAATCATTGAGCTCCTGTGCAGTTCATGCTTCGATTCATCGCCACAGCGAGTCAACCGAAGCAGAGATAGGCCAAATTTTCAGTCAATTTGGTCAATCATTTCGTCAAAATCATTGGATCTCCTCGAAACAAAGCCGAGTGCTTTCGGCATTATCCTTGTGCCGCACCGGTTTTTTGGGGATTCATAAGCAGAGTTGTAATTACTGTGATCATAGTGAATATCTCCACAACTCATGGCTAGGCGCCCCCGCCGGATCACCATTGTCCGAGGTGTCAGTTCAAAGCCAAAGAATCTTGGCTGGACAACCGGATGGCCGAATTTTTACCCACGGCTTATTATCATGTGGTTTTCACGGTATCTGATCAATTGAGGAGTTTGATTTTTCATAACCAACGCCTTTTGTATGACGCCCTTTTCAAAACCTCCTCAGCCACGTTGCTGAAATTTGGCAAAGACGAACAGCACTTGGGAGCCCAATTGGGATTTTTGGGTATTTTGCACACTTGGGGACAAAAACTCTGGTTTCATCGTTCCACGCCGGCCCCACATTCATTATATCGTGCCAGCCGGAGGCTTGAGTGAGGATGGGAGCCGTTGGATTGTTGGTAAATATGGCGGTGATTTTCTATTTCCTGTTGAAGCCCTCTCCGATATTTTTCAAGGCAAACGGATCAAAACGATCAAAAATTTATGGGAAGCGAAAGAACTTCGTTTGGAAGGAAAATTGGAGTACTTACAAGATGAGCGGGCTTTTGATGAATTGATCAATCGGGCTACAGCGAAGCGTTGGGTGGTCTTCACTCAACCTCCTATGGTCAGTCCTGAGAAGGTTTTGGCTTACCTGGGGCGATACACCCACCGTGTGGCCATGAGCAACAGCCGTTTGCAGAAGGTGAAAAATGGCCGTGTGGAGTTCACTTACAAGGATTATCAGGACAAGGATCAAGAGAAAATAGCTAACTTGTCGGTGGATGAATTCATGCAGCGTTTTTTGTAGCATGTCTTGCCAGAAGGCTTCCAGAAGATCCGCTACTATGGATTCTGGGCAGGAGCCCAACGCCAAGAGCGCATCGCCTTAGCTCAAAAATTAGCCTTGGCTTTCCAGGAAACTCTTCCCCTCTCAGAGCGCATTCTGCTGGAACTGCTTGATTTCATGGTTGTCAAGCCTGCTATCGTCTGTCCTGTTTGTCAGAAAGGCCGCATGAGTTTTGCTGTTAGTGCCGCTATCAGCTTCAATGAATATTTTGATACTTCCTGAGCCGAGAGATGAATCACTTCATCCTGGAAAATGTATCAAAAATGGGGGATTTTCATTTTGACAGGTTTTTTGTGCCTTCTCAGTGGCAAAAGAGACCATTTTCTTCAAAAAAGAAGGAATTTCATTTGAGTTTTCTTAGAAAAATCGTTAGATCTGATCAGGGTTTGAGGGATCGGATGATTCAAAATCGACAAAATGAAGAGCGAAGCAAGGACCAAAACCCATAGGTGCATTTTCGGCTTCGTTCAACAATGAGTTCAAGCTGATGTTTGAGGTATATTGTTCGCACCTCTTTACTCTGTCGAACACAGCTTAACTCAGTGTTCAAGGAGGCTATTTGCAAAATTTGAAGATTGCTGCAGCTCAAATATCAATTAAAGATGGTGATGTTGAAGCTAATATCGCGTCACATTTGAATGCAATTGCTGCAGCTATTAAGAAAAATGTTTCTGTAATAGTATTTCCTGAGCTTTCACTTACTGGTTATAGTCTTGATATTGCAGGAAAACTTGCATTTTCAGAAAATGATTTTCGATTAAATCCATTCAGAGAATTATCTAAAAAGCATAAGGTGACGACAGTCATTGGAGTCCCAATAAAATCCAGTAATAGAAAACCATACATAGGAGCAATTCGAATTACAAATAGCGGAGAAACGGATACATATTTCAAAATTCACTTACACTCCACAGAAGTACAATACTTTTCCTATGGTTTGGAACCACATCAATTTAGGATACAAGATGAAAAAATTGGATTAGCAATTTGTGCTGATATTACCCATGCAAGCCATCCAAGTAAATATAAAGAACATGGAGTTTCTATATATGCAGCAGGAGTAATAATTTCTGAAAATGGATACGCACATGAAACCTCATTACTCCAGAATTATGCAAAGGAAAATCAAATGTTAGTTGTTATGGCTAATAATAGCGGATTGACAGGGACTATCCATTCGTGTGGGCAAAGTGCTATATGGTCCCCAAATGGAGAGTGTATTGTGAGAATTGGAAAAAACGATCAAGCACTAGTGATAGCAGAAAAAATATCTGACTGCTGGGTTGGAGAAAAAGTTGAAATATAACAATGGCATCAAGGACAAATCCGCCTCGGTTGGTCTGTGACAAAGTCCATCTTTCAAACAAGGAATCGTGAGTGTACAGTACAATCAAAACATTCGGCTGGCTGCTTATGAAAACGTTATGTGTATAAAATAATGAACGAAAATTTTTGTAGGATATTAACAAATATTGGTCATGCGAGAAAGATCCATTCCTATTGCATTTGATAGGATTTCCCGAAAAAAATTCATTGCCGATGAAGTTTTTCAAGAAACAAAATCT
>JANQHV010000309.1 GCA_028282505.1 SAR324 cluster bacterium
GATTATGATTAGGATTACGATTAAGAGTTAACTATCAATTATTTCAAAGAGTTATCTGTATTTTAAGAAAGTCATCAAAAAATTAGCGAACGTTGAGTATTTATTATGGAAATGAATATTTTATTTTTGACCGTACAGACGGTCATTTATTAATCAAAAGGACAAAATGAATGAGCTATTGAACACGATCAACCATTTTTTTGAGCAAGTCCCGGATCGATTGAGACAGCACCGTTTGGTAGGCTGGTTGGTTTTTATTGTTTTGACGGGGTTGGTTGCATCCAGTGTGGGACGGTTACAAATCGATATGTCCATGGAAGCCTTTTTCCAGGAAGATGAACCAGCAAAACAGGCGTATGACCGTTTTAAGAGTTTATTTGGAGGAGATGAGAATGTTTATATTGTTTACAAGGCAAAGGATGGTGACATATTCTCAGCAACCTCACTGCAAGCCCTGCAAGGGATTCAGGAAGATTTACTGAATTATCGTCTGTACCTCAAACCAGGACAGTCTTCACCTTTGGATCATGTCACCGATGTCAAAACGTTGATTAATGTCAAATACATGGAAGCTAAGGAAGGAACACTGCTTTCCCGTGATTTTATAGGCAATCAATTGCCTCAAACAGACAAAGAAAAAGAACGATTGCGTCAACAAGCTCTAGCGCATCCAGACTATCCTCTTTTGTATTTTTCCAACAATTCTCAATATGGTGGAATTCTGATCAAAACGGATTTCAATGCTGTTGTCGAAGAAGGAGAAGAAAACCTGAACAACAAATCAGGAGCTTCTTTGGATGAGGAAGAATTGCTTGATGATGAAGAAGATGCTTCATTTGAACTGAGTGATGACAATTTGGAACAAGGATTATCTTTTGAAGAAGAATTCCTGCCCAAGTTCAAAAAGGCAGAAATGCAGGATTATGCTCCATTTGTCCAGGCACTCGACAACATTCTCAGCAAACCAGAATATACCAACGTGTTGGAGTTTTATCCGGTGGGAAATCCAATTCTAATGGCATTTTTCAATGACATCATCATGACTGAGATGAGTTTGATCATCATCGGATCACTTGTCTTGGTAACTGGAATTTTGTGGTTACTTTTCCGTTCTTTCAGTGCGGTCATATGGCCCGTATTGATTGTTATCCTGTCCATAGTCTGGGTGATTGGGTTGATTGGTTGGAGTGGTATTGCCATGACACAAATGGTTCAGATCATCGTTTTTCTGGTATTGGCCGTTGGCATTGCTGATGCTGTTCATATATTGTCAGGCTATTTATTTTTCCGAAACCAAAACCAGGATCATGAAACCGCCTTGCGTTCCGTCTTTAAGAAGTCGGGATTGGCCTGCTTTTTGACAAGCGTGACCACTTCGATTGGACTGTTGGCACTCATTTTTGTACCTATTGTTCCTTTGCAGACTTTTGGGATGTTTGCTGCTGTTGGAGTATTTTCAGCATTCGTGTTCACAGTCTTTTTGTTGCCATTGATGCTGGATTTGTGGAGTCCTTTTTCTAAAAAGAGAGCACAACGGATTGCTACTTTGCAAGGAAAAGATCACATCATTCAAAAAATATTGAAAAAGTTCGACTCCTTGAGCTTACGCTATCCTGTACCTGTCATTGGGGTGTTTTTTCTGACAGGCGGTATCCTCCTCTATGGTGCGCTACAAATTCGGGTGGATTCGAACATTGTGGAAATCATTAAAGAAACCACTCCTATTCGAAAAACATATGATCTGGTGGATCGTTTTATGGGAGGTGTAGGAAACATGGAAATATTGGTCGATACCCAGCGAATTGATGGACTGAAGGACCCGCTTGTTCTCAATGCGATGGAAGATTTACAAAACTATATAGAGGCGAAACACCAAAAGATTGTTGCCAAAACATCTTCCCTGGTCAATGTCACCAAAGACTCATTCAAGACTCTGAATGAAGGGAGGGAGGAAATGTACATCATTCCTCAAGATCCACATATCCTGGAGCAAACGTTATTCTTGTTCAACAATGCCAATCCGAAAGATCGTCGTCAACTGGTTTCAGATAATTATCGCATGGGACGGATTGGGATCAATCTCAAAAACCTTGGCTCTCAGCAAGGAATGGTGTTCATCAGTGATGTCCAATCCCACATGGATGAATTGTTTGCGCCTCTCCGCACAACCTATCCAAACTTGGAGGTAACGATCACGGGGCAACTTTCTCTCATGGCCATGATGGCAGAGTACATCAGTTGGTCTCAAATTAAGAGTTTTGGACTGGCGCTGGTGGTAATTTCTTTACTCCTGCTGGTTGTTTTTGGTTCTAAAAGAATTGGTCTGGTTGCTGTACTGCCCAATATTTTCCCGGTTATCACCATCTTTGGTATCATGGGATATCTTGATATTCCACTGGATGTAGACACCCTTTTGATTGCTCCCATTACCATTGGAATTGCTGTTGATGACACCATCCATTTTTTGACACATTACCGTCTGGAAATGCAAAAGCATGGTGACATGCAAAAAGCAATCATCCACGCATTTCGCGAAGCAGGACAGGCCATTGCTTTCACTTCTCTCATCCTCTCTATTGGATTTTTGATTTTTATTTTTTCAATTCACCAGGGGCTCAGTAACTTCGGAATTTTCAGTGCCATTGCCATCATGACGGCACTATTGGCTGACTTGTTCCTGTTGCCCTCCATGTGTGTTGTCTTTAATGCTCAGTTTAGCCAAGAAAATCGTCATTTAACTTGAACAGGAGGTACCTATGGTATTGTTACAAAAAACTCTCATTGCGTTTCTCTCGATAACCACCCTTTCAGTGGCAACCGTCCAGGCAGAAGACGCCAGGGAGATCATGCGCCAAGTCCTGGATCGGAATGATGGCACAACAGAAATATCACAAACGACTATTTCTACATGCCGCTACACAAAAAAGGGGAAAAAAACGGTCTGTGCCGAGAAGCCTCGTGTCAAAATTTTGGAGAACGTGAGAAAAGATTACGGCCCCCGTGAAAAAGACCACAAAAGCATCGCTATCATTCTCTCACCACCAGGGGAAAAGGGTATTGGTTTTCTCCAATATGATTATGAGGCGCAGGGAAAAGAGACCGATCAATGGATGTACCTTTCCGCACTAGGGAAAGTAAAACGGATCATTTCAGGCAATGAGGATGAACCCAAGACCGGCAGTTTTTTTGGCTCCGAAATCAGCTATGAAGACATGGAAGCTCGAAATTTAAAAGACTATACCTACAAAATTTTAGCCCATGAGACCTACCAAAAACGAGCATGCTGGGTCATCGAAATCCTCCCAACCCCACAAAGAGCCCGGAAGAGCAATTACAGTAAATTCTGGAGTTGGGTCGATAAAGAGCGTTTTCTGGTATTGAAAGAGATTCTTTACAACCGTTCTGGCAAGCGAGTGAAACGTGTCACCATGCGGAAAGTTGAACAAATTGATGGAATCTGGCTGGCCCGGCAATCGCTCGTTAATAATTTGGAAAGCAGACGAATGTCTGTTCTCCAGACAAAACAAGTTGCCTTCAATATTCCTGTAGAAGAGGATTTTCTGACACAGAGAACCCTCACGGATGGAGCATTTCGTGAAGGTCGATTAATAAAATTGAGGGATTCTCTAAAATAAAATTCATCAAATTATGATCTATGTCACACAACTTAATATTCAGTGCGATTGCACGTCTTCTGGTATTGATTGTTGTCTGCATCAGTTTCTCGACAAGTGTCATCGCACAAAATTCCCAGACCCTTTCATCACTTGATGAGGAAGAAGAGATCGATGAAATAGAAGAAGCGTCTGGCTTACTGGATAACGAAGACGATGAGGAATTGGAAATTCAGTTGACTGAAAAAGGGAAGCAATCACACCAACAAGACTGGTTATCCTTTTTAATTGCAGCAGGACGCCTTTCTTATCGTCATGAATGGGCTTATCATACAGCAGAACCAGAACGAATCGTGATCAATCGCTCATCTCTCCGATTACAATGGGAAAAGCTGCTGTTGCCAGGGCACTTCTTACTTTTTGATTGGAAAATGGCTTACAATGCTGCTTATGACCGATTGGAGTACCCTCGTGAAATAGAACAACGCTACCGGTTCCAGGAACAGACAAGAGAATTTTATCTACAATCCAGTTTTGAAAACATCAGTTATAAATTGGGCAAGCAAATCATCGTTTGGGGAGAAGCCGATGGGGCAGAGGTGACCGATGTGATCAGTCCTCGTGATTTGAGCGAATTCCTCTTCATTCCCCTTGAAGATGCCCGCATTGGCCAAGTCATGCTAACCACCGAATATTATCAAGGGTCTGAACAATGGATGCTGATTCTCAATCCCGATCCCAAAGTCAATCGTTTTGCCCGTCCTGGACACGAATACGCACTACCCTCCATGACCGATCAACCAGGAATCATGGTTAAAGAAGAAAACAAACCTGTTGGATCTTTGGTTAACATGGAAATCGGTATACGGTGGAAAAAAACAATAGAGCAAAGCGACCTTTCTCTCATGGCTGCTGATTTGATAGCCGATACACCTGTCTACCGCTTTGAACATATCAATGATCAGGGGTTGCCTGTTCTGCAACCAGAATATTTCCGCTTTCAGATGTTGGGAGCCGCAGCGAATTTGACAGAGGGAAACTTTCTCTGGAAAGGAGAATTGGCTGGTAAATTCAGACGAGTATTCCAGCGAAGCGACTTTTTAAAGAAAAATGCACTGATTGAACGGAATGTCATCGACACGGCATTGGGACTAGAGTATGACGCCAATGGTGCTTATTTGATCATAATAGAAATTTCTAACCAGCACCTACTGAACTGGACAAGGAAAATCAACTCCTTTCGCCGTGATGAAGGAAATTTGTATGCCAGTATATCGAAAAATTTTCTTCATGAAACCCTGAAACCACAATATACTTTACTCCACCAAATTCAGGATCAGGAAACCGTACATCAGTTTGAAACCGTCTATGAGATCAATGATCAATGGAGTAGCACATTCAAAGGAACGTACTTTGACTCCCATCAAAAAAACAGTTCATTGGGTTTCTTCCAAAACAGGCACCGTATTTCTATAGACATTGAAGCTCACTTTTGAACAAAAATATGATTAAGGAATGTTCCAAAAATAACTTAAACATTTACTTGTCTTTTATTCCGATTTCCTGCGTTGACGCATCGCCCACGTAGTTCGACTACGCAGACGATCCATCGCCTTAAAAATCGAAAAAAATCCTGCGCAAATTCGTGTAAGTGATTTCTGTCGCCTTCCTAAACCAATTGTTCTAACTTTTTGATGAGTGCCTGATATGGCATATCTTGTAGCAGAGCAGGATCTTCCAGCTGAATCAAATGTTCCAGGGCCTCTTGATGTTGACCTTGAAAATGCAGTTGTAAAGCGACTTCATAGGCTGCTATTCTGGCAATCATTTGTGGATCTAAGCATTTCGCATTTCCTAATAGTTCATAAATTGTTGTAAATTCCTGCTTTCCCCTCACCTGGATATGATCGAGCCGCCGAGCAACCAGCCGATGGCGTATCTGTGAATAGGTTTCCTCGTCAAGGATGATGGTGCTGCCATAATTTTTGTTAACTTCTTCCAATCGATTCGCCAGATTAACTTTATCGCCGATCACCGTGTAAGAAATGCGTTCGGATGATCCAATATTGCCCACAATCACTTTTCCATAACTAATACCCACTCTAGTCTGAAACATGGGGCGATTTTGCTGTGACCAGGTTAAATTGAGTTCTGTCACTCGTTTTTGTATGGCAAGCGCAGCTTGACAAGATAAAAAAGCCGGATCATTTGCCCCAAAAGGAGTTCCCCAAAACGCCATGGTTGCATCTCCTATATATTTATCAATCATACCATCATGCTCTTTAATAATGGTACTGACTTCCTCCAGATACTCATTCAGAAATTGGACAAGATCGTTGGGTTCAGTTGCTTCCGAAATAGAAACAAAATTCACGATGTCGGTGAATAAAACCGCCAGGTCATGGATTTCTCCATCTGGGATTTTTTCATCAGAAATAATGGAGCGTACTAGTTTTTTCGGCACATAGCGTTCAAACGCTTTAAGTCCCGCCTTCATTTGAGAGAAAGAATCAGAAGTTTCCTGAATTTCGGAAAAGATGGTTTTCAACAAAAATGGAGAATCCAATTCGAGTCGTTTGATAGCCTCGGATTCATTCTTCAACATGACCAGAGGTGTGACCACTTTTGTGGAGAACCAAATTACCAAAAGAATGGCGACTAAGGTGATGCCAAAAGCAATCAAGACATTGAAAACTTGATTTTCCTTGATTTCTGCCAAATAGTCGTCTTCAGGGATGTAGATTCCAATCGTCCACGGCCATTCATGATTTTTAAATGGCCGGAACATGGCATAATAGTCCTTTTCCTGGTAATTAAACGTAGTGAAGGTTTTTGACTCGATCTGGTAACCACCTGTCAATTTCACTAAAGAGGCAAATGCATACTTACTGGCAGAATCTCCCAATTCTGTAATTTTTGCCAGACGTGTTTTTTGTCCTTCTTCTTTTAACTTCATCTGGCTGACATCAGGAAAGGCAATGAGCGTTCCTGTATCATCAATGATCAGCGCCCTTCCCGTTTTACCAATCTTCAATTGTGAAATGAAAGTAGATAATTCCCCAATCTCTATATCAATTCCAACCACACCAATAAAGTGACCATTGGCATCATAGGCAGAGCGCGCTGCAGTAATCCCAGGATTCTGAGAAGTGAAAAAAATATAGGGGTCTGTCCAAATTGTGCCTTTCTTAGCAACTGCCGATGTATACCAAGGTCTTTTCCGGGGATCATAATTATCTTCGGGGTCAAGTTGCCGTTCTTGCTCTTTAAATTCGTGATCTCCATAAATCAATGTTACTGTTTTTTCCCCTGTTGCCATGTCAATAACCTTAGTTCGGTACCCTCCTTGCACAACACTAGCATTACGATTCACATAAGTAAATTCACCATCAGGTTCGCCTAAAAATATTCCTGCAAATTGGGGATAAATGGTCAATTGGTTATAAAAAAAGGTGGCAAGATGCTGTTTGTCACTGCTTTTAATGACATCATCGGAAGTCAATTTTCGTACTAAATCAGCAGCTTCCATAGCAGGAGTCAAAAATTTCTCTGTTTTGTCTATGGTAAACTGAGAGATATTTTCCATAATATCTCCTACCAAACGCTGCAAAATTTCTTCAGATCGCCAATACATGGAGAACATGATGGTAGAAACCAATGTAGCAATCAGACCTGTGACACCAAATAAGAGAACTGTTTTGATGGAGACTTTCATAAACTAAAATTGGGTAATAAAGGAACCATTATTTTTCATATAGCATACTGAATTTTCCGGCATTTTCGCAAGTAATTAAAAGGACTTTAGCAAAATGTGTCTTTTAATCAAATGGTTTCTGAGATTATCCAATGAAAAGAAAATAAGTGAACAATACTTCAACCATCAATTCAGAATATAGCTCTAATGATTTTATACAATGAGAACCAAGAAGAGAATGAGTATTATGAATTGGTGTAGGGATACGAGAGCTCAGAGGAAGTCTGTAAGCATGCTTGATTCATACAATACCATACCGCTTTACCAGAAGTATATCATTTTGTATATGGGGAAGAGGTACCTATTTTTCCGGGGAGATTTTTTTATTAATAATTTCAATCAATTGCAAATTAAAAAATGTATTTTTTTTGCATTGCAAGCAATATTAAGTGTAATGAAAGCGTTACACTTTTTTCAATTTCCCGAAAAAATGAGTAGTGCGTCCCCATATACAAACAACTGATTTTGTTGTATTAAAAGATTAATTTTATATTTTGGGAGAATTTATTTTTGTAGGGAGAATTTATGGCAACAATTGTACTATTAAAAACAAAAGATTTATTTTTAGAATTACCTCATATCCGATTAATATTCAAAAATGGCCAATTGGAATGGCAACGTTATGTCACCTTCGATCAAGGTGGAGGATGGGACAGGGATATTCCTTATTTGAATTGTCGAGATATGAACTCTGTGTATCAATTTCACTTAGAAATGGTACAGAATGTTTCTCGATTAAACATTGCCGAAATTGAAAATCCAGAGTGGTTGGACTGGAGTTATTTCCAAAAGGCCGTTTCTGAATGGGATGAGTGTGAAAAAAAACCCGTAATGAGTCATGAAACCTGGAATCGGGAAAGACACATGAGGTTATGAGCTATTTTTGTTCATATCTGCGAATATCTCTGCTTCTTTAGTCGTACGAATAATGATTTATCGCACACAAGCCTTACATAGTCATGGGCTCCATTGCATCTTCTTCTGAACCATAAAATGGAATGATCTGGTCCACATGACCTAAAGTCAGCAAATTGATAATTTCCCAGTCAGAAGCACAAAGGGCTACATGCTTTTGATGGTTTTGCAGTAGCCTGGTGATCGAGAGAAGTGAAGTAATGGCCGAAGAATCGATGAATCGCACAGCCTTTAGATTAAATATAACCCCATGTATATTAGAATCCTTAGCTAATGCTTCAATCAAGGCTTGTGTTGCAGGCGCTGCTGCACTGACCATATCACCTTCTGGATAAATCACGCAGATATTATTTTCAATTCGATGGATTGTCGGCATTTTAATTCCATAACTTGAGGAAGGCCACAAACATTTCATCGAGAAGGAATCCAAAAATGCTTTTAACCTTCCTTTAAGGTGATTTCATGCTTGAAAATCACCTAAAATTTTAAGGAGTTTATGAAAATTAAAGAAATCATGACATAAATTGTCCAGTTTGTATATGGGGAGGAGGTACCCAATTTTCCGGGGAGAGCATTTTTTTTCAAAAAAAATGGCTAAAAGCAGATTGATAACTCATTTGAGGGTGTGTTCTAAAAATGAACGCAGTTGACCGATCTGTTCATGGCTCAGTCTTTGCCCTATCAGGGCAATCCCGTAAGCGATGATAGCGAGTAGGACGGAAACCAGTACTGCCCAAAAGCCATGAGGCTCCATCCCTAAACTCCACTGGGATAAACCAAACATCAATCCCATGAGGCCAATAAAAATGCTGAGACCATAAAAACTGGCAAACATTGTCCAAACAGAGGGTTTTGGCCCGATAATGCAACGAACGAGTGTTCCATTTTCATGTTCTTCCACATCAATACTCAGTTCCGGCGACCAATAACGTTGTTCTTTTTCAGGCATTCTTAAAATAGCAAATCCCGATAATATTTTTCCAGTATACGCCACCTCTGGCTTTTCCAGTTGAATTTGAAGTATTTCCAGAACTTCTTCTGATGTGAATGGCACAACAAAACTAAATCGGGGACGCAGTTGAATGTTTTTCATTGCAATTGCTTCAAATGTTGAATGTTTTGGGAAATGTGGTTTGCTCTGGTAATGAACTCCAGTGCAGAAATATCATCTTTAGATAAAGAATCAACGCTTTCTATGACTTGCCCTTTGTATTCAAGATAGGACTCCATGATTGATGATGTAACCGTATTGTCGTTCTCCTCGCTCTGTTGGTCTGTTGAAACATCATTCGTACCAATAGGATCTCCCTAACTGAGAGGAGCAGTGACAAGGAACAGACAGCCCAAAATCAGAAAAATGGGATTTTGCATATAGGCTTCTACCCCATTAAGAATTAATATTCAATTGCTATAACTTTTTCCTATCCTCACTAAAAATCAAAAAGCTCTAACAGAAAAACTATAGTTTCCAAAATAGATGAATCTCCATAACGACAATGATCATATTGATGGCAAGCTTTTTGAGAAAATAAAGTTGATACAGCCTCCAACCAGGATTACTATAGTGATATGATTTTGGTTTGTCCTGGTATTATCTTTGCCTTGTTTCATAAATTCTCTTAATCTTACTCTTACTCCTGATTTCTGATATAGGATTAAAATTAAGATTAGGATTGGACATCAAGACATTCCTTAGTACAAGTATTCACAATAAAGTGTACAAATTCTTAATCTTAATCTTGTTCTTAATCTTAATCCCTCAATTTCCAGAGATTAAGAGTAAGATTAGG
>JANQHV010000341.1 GCA_028282505.1 SAR324 cluster bacterium
TCGGGTTCCTTTACCAACGTATCCCTTTGAACGCAAACGATACTGGGTGGATATACAAGAAAGCCGAACCTCCAACAAGTCATTTGACGTACCTCTCCAAAACCAGTTGCAGGAAGAGGATATAGAAATTTCTTCTGATGAGGCCCTCCGCTCTAATGTTCCTACAGATTATGCCCCTCCAAAGGATTCTTTCGAGCGTATCCTTGCTGAAATTTGGAAAAAATTCATCGGAATTGATGAAATAGGAATCCATGATGATTTTTTTGAGCTAGGTGGAGACTCTCTGACAGCAGTGGGACTCACTTCAAAAATACAAGAAGCCTTTGATGTTCCCATTGCCTCTCATCTCTTATTACAAAAACGCACTATCTCGAGCCTTGCCGAATTCATCCGAAAAAATGCGACACGCCCCCAGATTGCCAATCAAACTGCAGAAGCATTTCAATTCTCATCTTTATTTGAAATCCAACAGGGCAATCCCGACAAAGTACCACTTTTTTTGATTTCTTCCATTAGTGGAGAAATTTTCTTTTATCATAACCTTGCCCATTATTTAGATTCAGACCAGCCGCTTTATGCTTTCCAGACTCAAAAACTGAGTAGCAAAGCAGAGCCTTTTACCAGTATTCCAGAGATGGCTGCTGCTTATATTGAAGAGCTAAAACAATTTCGCCCTGGTTTCCCTTACCTGCTGGGAGGTTTTTCTTTTGGAGGTATTGTTGCTTATGAAATAGCCCAACAACTTCTTTCCCAAGGTCATAAAGTTCCTTTGCTCGTCCTTACCGATACACCCGACCCTCAACAAATGCGAAAATTCAATGATAGTGCGGACATTTTACAATACCTTTTCTCAGACATCCTAGAAGGTTCTACAGAAAAACTTCGGGAAATGAGTGTTGAAGAACAATTATCGTACCTCTTGGAGAAAGCAAAACGAACTCCTCATACGAATCCATATCTTCAACACATCAATGCTTCTACATTCAAAATATGGTTGGCACACCAGGAGATTGCACTTCACTATGAACCCCAACCTTATTCAGGCCACATGCTCTTTTTCCGGCATACCGAACGAATGGAAAGCTTTCCGGCCAATCCGCACATTCCATGGATTGACAGGGCTCAAGGAGGAATTGAAATCTATCAGATACCCGGCAATCACTTCAGTATGAATTCCAGACCTCATGTTAAAACCATGGGCAAACACCTCCAAAAACGGCTTCTAGAGATAAAACAGGAAGAAATCACACCTGCTCCTCCTACCTCTTCTCCAACACCGTCCTCTTTATTGGTTGAAATCCAATCAGGAAATTCTTCCAACCCTCGGTTATTTCTAATTCACCCTGGTGGGGGACATCTCTATTTTTATCATGACATCGTTCGCCACTTCGGAAAAGATCAACCCATTTTTGGCATTCAGGCTCAAGGATTAGATGGCCAAAAACCCCCCTTTGACAAAATCGAAGACATGGCTGCTTGTTATCTCAAAGAGCTACAAAATTTTCAACCCAACGGCCCCTATATCTTGGGAGGCTCCTCTTTTGGAGGAATCGTTGCTTTTGAAATGGCATTACAACTTCATGCTCAAGGACAAAAAATCCCGTTATTACTTATGATTGACAGTCCTGGTCCAGGGCACTTACCGAAACCCTTTGAAGATGATGCTGAGCTATTAGCTCATCTTTTTGGAGAACTTTCTTTGTCGTTGGAAGAATTAAGAGCAAGAAATACAAAGGAACAGATCGATTACGTGAGACAACAAGCAGAAGCACTCTCTAATCAATCAGTCCTGCCACCAGATTTTGGAGAGGCATTTTTGAAGGTAGTCAACGCCCATCAAAAAGCTATGTTTTCCTACCATCCTCAGAAAAAATATTCTGGAGGAATCCTTTTCTTTCGCCATACAGAACCTATGAAAGAATATGATCCTGATCCAGAAAAAGCTTGGTTGCCTTTCACAGACAAGCTCGAAATAAAGACAGTGGCTGGTAATCATATCACCATGAACTTCGTACCACATGTCCAAGAATTAGTTAAATATCTTCAACAACGCATTATCGAAATCAGTAAATTCGAAGAAAAGGGTCAATAAATCGTTATTCTTCCCAGGAAAGGAAAAAATGATAGAAAAAGAAAAAATCATCCAAGTCATCTTTGATGCTATTGACGAGCTCAACGAACAAATATCATCTGAAAAAAAATTAGAAAAATCTCTAGACACGGCGTTGTTTGGTAAAGCCAGCAAACTTGACTCCCTGGATTTGGTTAATCTGGTGACAGCAATAGAAGAAGGCTTGGATGATCAATTTGACATTTTCATTACTTTAGCAAACGAAAAAGCAGTATCACAAAAAAATAGTCCGTTCCGCACCGTTGAAACCCTCGTAAATTATGCACTTACACTTTTGGAGGAAGATCATGCCAACAGCTGAACAACAAGTGATGCTGATTACCGGAACTAGTAAAGGAATTGGTAAATATCTGGTGGAATACTACACTTCACAAGGCTTCCATGTTATCGGATGCAGTCGCAAGCCTGTGGATTACGAAATAGAAAACTATCAGCATTTTTGCTTAGATGTGTCTGATGAAACTAAAGTACAAGAATTATTCCGCACTATTCGTAAAACCCATAAACGACTTGATGTTTTACTCAATAATGCAGGGATTGCTTCTATGAATCACATTTTATTAACTCCATTGGAAACTGTAGAGAACATTTTCAATACAAACATGATAGGTCCATTTCTCTTTTGCCGTGAAGCAGCTAGATTAATGAGAAAAAACCATTACGGACGGATTGTGAATTTTACTACAATTGCAGTTCCTCTCAAACTTGAAGGAGAAGCTATCTACGCGACTTCCAAATCAGCTCTGCTCACATTTACTCAAATTTTTTCAAAAGAGGTGGCCGAACTGGGAATTACAGCTAATGCACTGGGAGCTACTCCTATCCAAACTGATTTAATTCGCAATGTTCCCACAGAAAAAATCAACAACATATTAAAAGAACAGCCCTTGCACCGTTTAGGTGAGTTTCGTGATATTTCAAATGTAATTGATTTTTTTATTTCTCCTAAAAGTGATTTCATTACAGGACAAGTTGTCTATTTAGGAGGTGTCTGCTAAGTATAAGTATTCACAATGAAGTACAAAAATTCTTAATCTTTCTCTTAATCTTAATCGCTCAATTTTCAAAGATTTAAGATTAGGATCAAGGGTAAGACTATAACAATAAGAACTTGAATACTTATTTCTGATTAGCTGTACTAAGCTAATGATTCAAACATTCAGTACAAGTATTCACAATGAAGTACAAAAATTCTTAATCTTTCTCTTGCATCTTAAATCTTTTAAAGTTTAATGCCTATGATTTAAAGATAATTACGATGTTGTATACATTTGTGAAGATTTGTACTTAATATAAAACATTATCATCACCAGGGGGAACAAATGAGTATTGATTTTTTATTTCAAATTTTTGAAAAATATCAAGATCAGGATGCCATTCTTTGGAATAATGAGCGCTATAGTTACCGGTGGCTTTTAAATCGTATCCATTTTTGGCAGCATGAAATGGAAGTACATGAAATCTTTCCAGGAATGATTGTTGCTTTGGAAGGAGATTTTTCACCAGACGGCATCGCCTTATTTCTGGCGTTGACAAACAAGAATTGTATCATTGTTCCTTTATTAAATATTGCCATTCCAGACCGGGAGACCAAATTCAATATTGCCCAGGTGGAATTCTGTTTTCATGTCGACCGCCAAGATACTGTCCAAACCAAACGAGTATCCCATTCAAGTGATCACGAATTTTTTCGAATATTAAGAGCTGGCAATTTTCCTGGTTTAATCTTGTTTAGCTCAGGGACCTCAGGTGAGCCCAAAGCAGCTGTGCATAATTTTGCCAAACTGTTAGAAAAATTCAAAACACCGCGCCCTTCTCTAAGAATGCTAAATTTTCTTCTTTTTGATCATTGGGGAGGCCTAAACACAATGCTTCATGCACTCTCTAACGGGGGAACAGTGCTCACAGTTCAGGAAAGATCCCCAGATGATATTTGCGCTGCCATAGAACAATATCAAATTGAAGTTTTGCCTGCATCTCCTACCTTCTTAAACCTACTTCTCCTTAGCGAAGCTTATCAGCGTCATGATTTAAGCAGTCTAAAAATTATTTCTTATGGAACAGAACCCATGCCAGAAAGTACCTTGCAACAGGTGAAAGAACTGTATCCTAAGGTGAAACTGCAACAGACCTATGGACTAATTGAGTTGGGAGTACTTCGGTCAAAATCCAAAAGCTCCGATTCTCTCTGGGTAAAGATAGGGGGAGAAGGCTTTCAAACCCGTGTGGTGGATGGTATTCTTCAAATTAAAGCAGACTCTGCTATGATGGGGTATCTCAATGCTCCGAGTCCTTTTACCGAAGATGGATGGTTTCATACGGGCGATGCAGTGGAGGTAGATGGAGAATATCTCAAAATTTTAGGACGAAAGTCAGAGCTTATTAATGTAGGGGGAGAAAAAGTTTATCCTGCAGAGGTGGAAAGTGTCATCCAAGAAATAGACAATGTGGCCGAAGTAACTGTATATAAAAAAAGCCATCCCTTTACAGGCAATATTGTCTGTGCAAAAATCCGTTTAGCCCAGGAAGAAAGCGATCCAAAAAGCTTTATTCGGAATCTCAAACGCTATTGCCAAGAACGATTAGCAAAATACAAAGTACCGGTTAAAGTTGTGATCTCTGATGAATCGCAATCCAGTCAGAGGTTTAAAAAAGCCAGGCACTCCGTCTCTTCTAAATCCTGAAGCATTTGCATTTCACATTGCGTTGAGTTCTTCGATACTTTTAGTAACGCTCCGGCTAATAATACCCACTTGATAGGGAGTACCTTTAACCGGTGTCATATACTCCACCATTCTTCCTGGACGGCTCCTTGCCTTCCCTGGAACAGGCTGCCAAGCTTCAATCCAAGTTCCTTTATTTGTTTGTTGTACCTTGTTACACAAGTCATAAATATACAAATATCCCTTTGCGTCTTTTAAACGATCTATTGCAGGTTTATTCACAAAACCATGCAGAAATGGATGACTTGTATGAATATTTTTATCGCAATTGTAAGTAATGACAAAGCGATAATCTAGCAGACTCCCCTTACCCCATCTGGGAGAAAAGACCTCCTCCGCACTTTTTAGAATAATTGTTCTTAATTCAGGAGCTTTAGCTTTTCCAACTAATTTATTAAGCTGCGACAATAAATCCGCAGTTTCTTCAAATTCCCCTTCTTTTAAAAACTTTAACTTCTCTATAAGAGCAGGGTCTCCAACCTTCTTTTCCAATTGTTTCCAACCCTCCTCTGTCATACTAAACCGAGGAGACTGGTTGAACTCAATCAAGGCTTCTTCAGTTTTGCCTTCTGCGATTTTTTGTCTAAAATACTCTGCCGCTTCTTCTGCCATCTCTACCATCTCCTCGGCAGTCATTGGAGGATACTTCACCAAAAGCTCTTGCGCTTCCACCAATAGCGTTGTATTGATCAATAGCAGCACCCCTATCATACCAAGCCGATATAGTGTTTTCATCCTTCCTCCACGAAAAAATTTTTCCCTTTCCTATGTTGAAGGGATTTCTTATTCTTTTTTTTCTCGAAAAAAAAGAATATTTTAAATGTTATCTCATCTTTATTCTTAGCTTTCAAGAAATTCTGCAATTTATTGTTGAAGAACCGTAATATAAACGGTATTTAATCAAATATTCTAGTCATTAATCATATAAAATGGCAATAATTTTTTATGAACAAACACAGATAGTAACTTACTTTAACCAAACCAAACTTATGCCAACCATGATCAAATTTAGCGATCGCCTTGCGGTCAAACAAGCCAAAAGTACGGTACTCCTTGCCTTTGTACTGGGAATTTTTATTAGCTTAAGCCAAATCTATCTGGACTTTTTTGAGGTAAAACAGGAATTCCATCAAACTCTTGATCAAGTTTTAAAAATTGTTGAAAAACCAGCATCTGAAGCAGCTTACAGTTTAGACCAGGAAGTTGCACAAGATTTATTAATTGGTTTATTCAAATACCAACCAATCTTTGAAGCCTATATTTTTGATGACTCAGGTAAAGAGCTTGCGTCACTTCAAAGACAACCAGCCACCCATCAGTTTCGATGGATTACCGATTTTATTTTTCATGAAAGTCAAGAAGTGAATGTTCCATTATTTGTGACTCCACCTACTCAATTTTTTAGAGATATCACTCCTCTTTCGTCAGGAAATTTAAAGGTCATAGTAGACACATACCAAACAGGTTTTAGTTTTTTGTACCGAGCTGGAATCATTATAGCTTCTGGTTTGCTGCGCAATATGTTATTGGCACTGATTCTACTGTTGTTTTTTCATCGATATCTGACGAAACCATTTTTGAAAATAGGAAAAGACTTGGAACAAATTGATCCAGAAAATCCAGCTAAATTTCGTTTGCTCTGCCCTAGGAGACATGAAAAAGATGAATTCAGCGTACTAGTAGCTGATACAAATCGTTTGTTGCAAACTATTGAAGACGATATCGAAGACCGCATCGAGAAAGCTAAAGAGGCTCAACACTTGCAGACAAAAATCAGAGAGAGGGAAAAACGGGAAAAAGAATTGCAGGCATACCAAGAACAACTGGAAGCAGCCAATGATGAACTCACTCAAACCCTGCAAACTCTAAGGCAAACCCAGAATCAACTAATCGAGTCAGAAAAAATGGCGGCTTTGGGGGGATTAGTTGCTGGTGTTGCCCATGAAGTCAATACTCCTGTTGGTATTGGTTTAACGGCAGCTTCCCATTTTACTGGAGAAGTTGATACCATTTTAGAAAAACAGAATAATCAGGAGATGGAAGAAGACGATTTAAATGACTTCCTTCTCCAAAGCAAACAAATTTCTGAAATCATCTTTACGAACATGAACAAGGCAGCTGATTTAATCAAAAGTTTCAAACAGGTTGCTGTGGATCAGTCCTCCGAAGAACAACGGCAATTTCGAGTCAGAGAATATATTAGAGAAGTTCTGATTAATATGAAATACACTATCTCTCAAACCAAGCATACCATCACCATCAGTGAAGGAG
This sequence comes from SAR324 cluster bacterium, assembly GCA_028282505.1. Taxonomy (GTDB): domain Bacteria; phylum SAR324; class SAR324; order SAR324; family NAC60-12. The sequence continues at coordinate 7,126 of JANQHV010000341.1, forward strand.
ATCCTATTGAGATGAATAGCTATCCGGGTAGTTTTTCCCAATTGATTACAAACCTGTTAACCAACTCTCTAGTGCATGCTTATGAAAAAGGAGAAGCAGGAAATATCATTTTCGATCTGGAAAAAAAGGAAGATATACTCTTTTTGAATTATTCCGATGATGGCAAAGGAATCTCCGACAAAGATTTAAAGAAAATCTATGAACCTTTTTTCACCACCAAACGAGGTAAAGGGGGAACTGGATTGGGGTTACATATTGTCTACAATCTAGTCACCAAAACCCTGGGTGGGAGTATTCAGTGTACGAGCAAAGAAGGAGAAGGCACTACATTTGCCATTCAGTTGCCACTGACTCCACAAATAACTTAATGAAAAGTTATAATTTTTCGCCAAAATGGCTTGCTGAAACTCAAAAGCTATTCAATAACAAAGAATCTCATGAGTCAATGGCAACTGTATAATATTATATTTATCAGACAACTTCAAAAAATTATGAACCAACAATTTTTAAAAATATTAAGCATTCTTCTGTACCTTATTTTGATGGCAGGTTCTGCTTATACACAAGAAACACCTCTCAAAATTCAATTGGTTCATACTGAGCCCTGGGGATATGTTGTCGAAAATACCAACAAACAAGATCAAAAACTGGTTGGCATTTGGTTGGAAGTTACAGAAGCCATTGCAAAAAAAGTAGAAGTGAAGTTTGATCTCTTGCTGGCTCCTCCTGCGAGAATTAACCGTAGTTTGGAACAAGGAAATACCGATTTGAGCTTTTTAGAGCAGACTGTAGAAAAAGATGCTTATGTTATCTATGCCGGCAAACTGTTTACTTATGGCTCTATCATTGTTCCACGCAAAGACAAAGAGGTACGTTTGAATTCTTATGAAGATCTCTATGAAACCAGAATTGGGGTCGTTCGAGGAATGAGCTTGAATCCTAAATTTGACTCAGATTTTGAATTAACACTAAAACAAAAATTCAGAAACTATGAAATCATCATTGGAATGTTGAAACTTGGACGTTTGGATGTGATTGCTGGAGATAGTGTCGCTCTTCCTTATCTACTACATAAACTCAATTTTGAAGAAAGAGTGGGCTCTCCCCTTATATTACAAAAAACACCTGTTTGGGTACAGTTTTCCAAAAAATCTAAACAGTTACATTATGTGCCCAGAATTCGCAAAGCGGTTGAAGTACTCCGCAAAGAGGGAGCCTTTGAGCAAATCCTGTATCGATATGCAGGAGATCGGTGGAAAATTGAATAAATTATCGATAATTGTTTTGAATCAGAAACAAAAATCACGATAACGGTAAGTAGATAATAAATTTTGTCCCTAAGCCCGGGGTTGATTCAAGAGTCATTTCACCTTGATGATTGGTGGTAATAATAAAATAAGAGACTGATAACCCCAATCCAGTTCCACTTCCCTTCTCTTTTGTCGTAAAGAACGGCTCAAAAACACGCTTGGACGTGGCTTCATCCATACCAATACCATTATCCTCTACTTCTAACCGAATCTTTTCTCCTTTGTACTGGATTCGTAAAATGATCTGCGGTTTTGACGTTTCGGTTTCAGCATTATCCATTTGGTTGTATATCGCCTGGGCAGCGTTATTGAGAAGGTTGAGCAATACTTGCTGAATCTGAGTCAGGATGCAAACAACAGGCGGTATATTGGAATCAAATTCACGGATAATTTGAATATCATCAAAGCGATATTGCTCTTTCAAATTATAATCCATTCGAGCCAATTCTACTGTTTTATTTACTAATTCTATTAAATTGGCAGGTTCTTTTTCTGTGTCACTACGCCGACTGAATTGCAGCATATCTGCGACAATTGAAGCGGTCCTTTGAGCTGCTTCCTTGGCAAATCCCAAAAACATAAACACTCTTTGTTTTTCCAGATATGCATGAATTGGCTCTAGCTCTACACTACATTCATTAGCAACTTCAAAGTTTTTAGGCACATCCAATGAAGTATGTCTGACAATATTCTGGATGCTCTGCAAAATTATATTTAAGGGATTATTAATCTCGTGGGAAATTCCTGCTGCCAATCCAGCAACAGACATCATCTTTTCTGTTTGCACCATCATCTCTTCAAAGCGCATCCTTTCCAGGATATGTTGGTAATAGCGAAGAGCGCATGTAATAATCGTTAAAAATCGTTCTTTTGTCAGCCTCGTTTTTTCTACGTAATCATGGATATCATAGTGATTGGCAATTTTACTGGGACTCCATCCCGTAAAGCTTTCACCGGTTCTTATAACAATCCGAGTTGTATTATTTTGGAGGGTATTTCTCACGTAGCCGATAAATTCAAACCCTGAGTCTCGGGTTTCCATCACAATATCAAGTATGATCAATGCCGTATCAGGATTTTCCACCATTGCTTGCCGTGCTTGCTCTGAATCTTGAGCACTGATCACGTGTATTTCTCGATCAAGCAACTTCAGTTTTCTCAACATAATTTCAGTCAATTCCAAAACGCTGGGTTCATCATCGACTACTAAAATTTTCCACATAATACCTCAACGACAATATTGTCATATTTGAATCGGAAGACTTTTAATTACCTGCCAATGAAGACCTGTTGGATTGGCAGTAGTGGTAATCTGAACAAGCTCTAGTCCTGATTTTTCCAACAAATCTTTTATCTCTTCAGTAGTCCGATGTCCCCCTCCTTGAGCTAAAAACAGATTTAAATCGCTGCGAGTTAGGGATGGCCGTAACGGATCTTCCCGATCTGGTAAAAGAAGATCTACCACAAAGATAGAAGCTTTGCTTTTGCTTGCCCGACAACAATTTGTTAAAAGACGTATGACGTGGTCATCACTCCAATTGAGGAGAACACGACATACTGTGTAAATATCACCACCAGCAGGGACTTCACGAAAGGCATCGCCAGGAATTAGTTGACAACGATCAAGCACACCAGCATTGCGGAGACGATGTTGTGCCGCTTTAACAACTTCTGGCAAATCAAACAGAATTCCACGACAGGAATAACGGGAAAGTATTTCAATCAGTAAATTTCCCAAACCCCCTCCCACATCAACAATTGTCTCGGTTCCTTGCAGATGAAGTGCATCTACTACAGGAGGCAACCAACTTTCTCCTGTGGCAGTATTCCAATCATTCCAGTTACGTTCTTGTTCAGGATGATTACTCGCATACTCAAAAAAAGGAGCCCCATTTGCAAATTCAAAAGTAGGTTGACCTGTACGCAACGCTTCTGGAAGAGCATCCCAGGTTCTCCAGCCTTCCTCACCCCATAAGATAGCATCTGCAAAGTGTAAATTTGCAGAAAGTTCTGTTTGGCAAAACAAACCGTCTTCCTGTTCTTTAAAAACTCCATGTGCAGAGAGAAATCGGAGAAGTCGATGAAGAGTGCGGGCATCCAGATTCAAAGAATCCGCAATTTCGACTGCACTTTTGGGCTGCTCACCAATCAATTTACCCAAACCAAGACGTGCTGCAACCATTACAGCCCGCGGTAATTGAAATCCGAACATCATCTGTGTCAGAGAGATTGAGGCCGATAATTGGGCTTTTTGTTCCATTTTCCTTTAAAACACTCATAATTTACCAGACTGAAATATGGGAATGATATTCTTTTATATAGGCTATTGACACAAGAATACCCATCCCCATACAGAGCTAATAATTTCAATCATTTAAGATGCTCATGACTGATAAACATTTTTTACTACAGCAGCAGTATTATTTCAATGTTTTTCCCGTGTCTTCACAAACTTCTAAACCGGTCATTGTAAAGCGATGCTCTCCCTCCCCCTTCAGAGTAACATTTTTTTATATTTATAGGAAAACTTACAAAGGAATATGAAACATAGACAGGTTTCTATTCTTTCCACAATAACAACGGACTCTTGCAAGTTCAATAAGTATAAAATCAGACTCGTTCACCAAGACTGCAATCAAGCTGAGAGCCTGTTTGGAAAAGATGGTTTGTCACGAAAAATCGATCTCATTGAACGGATTTTTGAGAAAATTTAAGGTGAATAGCCAGTCTATTCAATGAAAATTTTCTTAAAACAGCCGCCAATGAAGTGGTTTGGCAACAGAATCAGTTTTTTCAAATAAGTTCTTAGTCCATAATAAAAAAGATGAAATATTGCTGCCAAAAAAACAAGAAAAATACAAACCACATCCAACTCTTATTTTAACGGACATGATTATTCATCAGATTATAACCTTGTTCAGTAATATAACTCACCATAAGAAATCCCACAATCACAAGAGAACCTCTTCCTGAGACAAACAATACTGCCCCCATGCTATATTAAATTTCACTTTCAGCGAATAAAAAATAACTATATGCGCAAAAAACATACACGTAAATCAGTAATTAATACAAACGCATGATAAGACTGCTGGATTGTTTATTAACGTGTTGAATTCGATTTAGATGTATAAACAAATTTAAAGCGTTACTGAAATATGCTACCATTGGAAACTTCACAGAGGGTAGTTTTTACATAAAATGTTGGGACGATTGAATTTAGACAGTATGCACCATGACTGAGAAACTATTAATCAGAAATGTTGAGTTACATGAAATAAGCTACTTGAGTGCACTGGCTACACGCTCTAAAGCATATTGGGGTTATTCTGCAGAATTCATGACAGCATGCCAAGAGGAGCTGTTGATTTCACCAAACAAATTAAAAAATGAAAAGTTTTTCTACATGGCTGGTGAATATCAAGGTGAAATTATTGGGTTCTATGCAATAGAACATTTATCTAAGTCAAATTTTGAACTAGAAGCACTCTTCGTCGAACCAAAGTACATTGGTACAGGAATAGGAACAGCTCTCATAACCCATGCAAAAAGCTATGCAGCAGCGATGGGTGGGCATATTCTCATTATTCAAGGTGATCCTCATGCTGAGAAATTTTATCAAGCAATGGGGGGCAAAATTGCTGGTAAACGAGAATCAGCAAGTATTCCTGGACGTTTTTTACCAACATTCAGTATATCGCTGACAGGTGAAAACAATATATGATTTTCTTTTTGTTGAAAAGATCCACTATTTTCTCTGGGACTTTTTTCGAGAGGAACGTTTTGCTTTTTTAGAGGGAGCTGGAGAAGTGACAGGCTCTGTGAGTTTAGGTGAAATGGGTTCATGTTCCCAAAGTCGGTTTCTCCAGATCAATAAAATTCCTGCAACCACCAAAGCAGCACCTGTTGCATAGGAAGCAAAAATTTTGAAATCAAACAGAAAGAAAAACTGATTGTCTGTTCGCAAGTCAGTCAATGCGATACGCCAAGTAGAATAAAGAATAAAATGCAGAGCAAGCAACATTCCCGGACGAAAATTCTTTAAGCGAACTTTCCACAAAATAAAGAAAATAATAAAATTTCCCAACGATTCATACAGCATCGTTGGATGAACAGGCTGTCCCTCAGCATAGGCTGGCGAACCTGGAGGAAATACAATCCCCAATGCAAAATCTGTCACCGGGCCAGCCGCCTCTCCATTAGTAAAATTTCCCCATCTCCCAATGGCTTGCCCTAAAATAATACACATGGCCCCAATATCCGTCATTTCTAGGAAACGCAGCTTTTTCGCTTTTGCATAAAGGAATAAAGCGAAAGTTCCTCCCAATATCCCACCATGAATGGCCAGTCCACCATGCCAAATGGCAAATACCTCCCACCACGGTCGATTCGCATAATGGTTGCTCCATTCAAAGATCACTTCATAGGCTCGCCCTCCCAGCAATCCACCCAAAAAAATCAAGAGTGTGCAATTCATGGCCTGGTCTTCATCCAAAGGCAAGTGACGCCTGCGAATTTCTGACAATAAAATGCGAGCCCCTAACAGGACGGAAATCACATAAAATACCCCATAAAACCGGGGTTCCAGGGGTAAATTAATAACCGGGATTTCAATAGAAAACAAATAAGGACGATAAGTCTCAATCGTGAAGAGAGGCGAGAAAATCATATTAATATCATTCTAAGGGCTCGAGGAATCTTGCTACGGAGCATCAGGCGGCTTAATTAGATACCCATGGAGGGCTTGTTGCTGGGCTTCAAAATGTGGCACTAAACCTTTTTGTGCATAATCCAACATTGTATTGAACTGTTCCCTGGAAAAAGGCTTACCTTCGGCAGTTCCCTGCACCTCGATCAATGATTGATCGTCCAACATGACCACGTTCATGTCTACTTCGGCATCCCGATCTTCTTCATATTTCAGATCAAGCATTGTACGCTCATTAACAATACCCACACTAATTGCAGCTAATTGCTGCGTGATGGGTATTTGTTTAATTTTTTTATTTTCATACAAATATCGAACAGCCAGCACCAAGGCAACAAATCCTCCGGTAATCGAAGCAGTCCTTGTGCCTCCATCGGCCTGAATGACATCACAATCAATCCAGATGGTACGTTCTCCAATTTTAGATAGATCAATAATTGCTCTCAACGAGCGACCAATCAATCTTTGAATTTCCTGGGCGCGACCGTCTGTTTTTCCTTGTCCAGGTCTCTTTTTCCGTATCGCTGTTGAGCCAGGCAGCATCCCATATTCAGCAGTCAACCACCCACTTTTTTCACCTCTCATGAAATGAGGCACTCCATCCTCAACACATGCTGTACAAATGACTTTAGTATTTCCCACCTCCACAAACACGGAACCTTGCGCATGCATTGTATACTGCGGAGTAATCGAAATTACACGAGGCTCATCAACTTTACGTCCATCTTCCCTGGGCATGGACTGCATCAATTCCTGGAAATCCTTATTGTCTGCCAGTGATGATTTCAAAGAACTCATAATCTCCCTCTTGCTTCATAATTATTCATCTGCATAAATGACCTCCATTTCTGGACTAATTTCAAAACGAAATTGGTTTTCATTCAAAGCTACATTGTACTGCATATCCTCAAATGTAATTTCACGATAATTCCCCTGTCGATCCACCAGTATAATCTGTTTGAGATCAAATGTTGCAGGATCTACAGCCAACTGAATAAAATCCAATGCCGCAATTTCTTTTTTTGGCAGCAATTCTACAACGAGAAACTGAGAGCTGGTTACCAACTTTTGAGTGACAGGACGGTGTATAAAATCAGCGTTCAAATCACCTGCTCCTAATAAAAATGATAAAGGTGTGCCTTGAGTGACCTTTTCCAATGCTTGCACTGTGACATTTTCCAACAGAGGATCAAACAACCACAACGTAATACCATCAGTGACCAGCAATTGTTCATCAGGCTTTTGATACTCCCACCGCATTTTCCCAGGACGGATATACATGATAACTCCAGAAGCAGAGCGTAAATTTTTATTCTGTATGGCATAATTCTGTTGAACAAACTTGCCCTCAAAACTAGAAATTTCTTGATAACGTTGCTGAATATGATCAAGCACATTCGATTCAGCTGCTGCAGAAAACAATGGATTCACACAGATTAACCAAATCAACAGCACATAGTTTGTTAATTTCATATTGATGCTATTTTGTGATTTTGGCGTTTTAAAAACAAATGTTGACAAACAACAAAAAAATTTTCCAAATTGTTATTATACTTATACAAGCTATAAATGCCGACACAAAAAACCGTAAAAGGGGGAATCCATAAAACATGAGGGGTCATCCCTTCTTTGAAGGTCAAATCTTTTGCTCCCATCCAAAGGATATAATACACAATAATCAAAATCAGAACACGCAGATAAGAGCCAATTCTCCCAGAACGTGGATTAGTGATGCCTACGGTAATCGTTGCCAATGCAAATCCCAAACATGCCCAGGGTGTGGTGAGTCGTAACAATAGCTCAACTTGAGCACCATGGGTCTTACGGTTTATTAACTCTAAAGTAGGAACACCCCAAATATGACCACCTTCTGCAGAAACAATTTCTGGAAGCTTAAAAATATAATCAAACGATTGGAAGGCAATGCTACGATAGATCTCTGGTCTTTCTTCTGTCAAGTGAATGATGCCATCAAACAGCTTTAAAATCAATTCTTGTTCTTTTTCTTTGACTAAGATGATTCCACGGTCTGCTGCAACTACCATGGATTTTTTTTTAAGCCGACGGTCAGCAATAAAAACACCAGATAATTGATCATCATCCCCTTTTTCCTGCACATAAAGCACTTTTCCATCAAAATCATAGTTGAGGATTTTAGGTTGGATACGTTTTGCGGTATGAGACTCCAAAATTCGTAGCTGTTCTGCTTCAAATGCGGCAAATCCGGTTGGCTGAACCCACAGGGTGATAAACAGTGTCATCCCCGTCAAAAGCAGGCCAAATACCACTACAGGAGAAGCAATTTTGCGCACACCACAGCCTGCCGCATGCATAGCTGTTAACTCTAAATCCATAGAGAGCCGTACCATTACAATCAGGACAGCAACCGGCACTCCCAGAGGTAATGTGACTGAAAGAAATTGAGGCAAACGGTAAATCAGCAACAACCCAACACTAGTCGCATCCACTCCTTTCGATACAATCAAATTGATCAAACGATAAACGGTGTCCATGGAAAGAACAAAGGTGAGAATGGCAACACTGAGTAGATAAGGAATGATCAATTGAAGAAATATGTATCGGAAAAGAACCATAAATACATGTTATTGCTGAATTTGCTCCTTTATCTGCCAGGCAACCTCCATAGCCTGAAGGCCATCTTCTGCTGTGACCCGAGGAGAAGACTGGTGAGAAATTGTTTTGAGAAAACTTTGAATTTCTTCCAGCAACGCATCATTTTTCCCCAACTGTAAAGTCGTTGGTTTCAAGTCGTCACTACTGACAGAAACAGTAGGATCAACTTTGAGTTTTCGAGCATGCCCTGTTCCATAATCCAGTGACAAATACAAACCTGACTGAAAAATACGCATTTTTCGTTCTGCCTTGTCCGACACTCGACTGGCTGTCAAGTTAACAACACACCCACTGGGAAATTTTAACCTGGCATTGGCTAAGTCCACTTTAGTGGTCAAAACAGGTGTGCCGATTCCTTCAATTGTCTCAGGGTATTCTCCCAATAAGGCCAATACCAGATCAATATCATGAATCATGAGATCCAAGATTACATCAACATCGGTTCCCCGCTTTGGAAAAGGAGAAATTCGAGTGGAGTCTATGAATTGTGGGCGATCAATCAAACTTTGAAATTCAGAAAAGACGACATTAAATCGTTCTAAATGCCCGACTTGAAGGCAGACTTGGCGTTGACGAGACAGTTCAACCAGCTCTCTTGCCTGCTCCAGAGAGGCAGTGAATGGTTTCTCAACTAAAACATGAACACCTTGCTCTATGAATGACTTTGCCAGTTGGTAATGATGTATTGTTGGAACGACAATGCTGACCGCATCGACTTTGCCAAAAAGCTCTTCATGGGTTGGATAGGCAGTGATGGAGAGATCCTCACCAACAGCTTCTGCTTTTTTGAAATCACTATCAACCACACCCACTAATTCGCATTGATCCAAGTGAGCATACTTTTGGGCATGAAATCGCCCTAAATACCCCACTCCAATGACGGCTGTACGTAATACTGATGACATGATACACATTTTGGTTTTCCCTCCTTCCCTTTCAAAGGGAAGGAGGGGTGAAGGAATATCTACTTTATTTTATAGGCGAGTTTTCTTTCAAATGCTCAACAATGCTGGGATCAGCCAGAGTGGAGGTATCTCCAATATTTTCTGGCTCACCCTCTGCAATTTTCCGCAAAATACGGCGCATGATTTTCCCACTGCGTGTTTTGGGAAGACCATCAGCAAACTGCATGATATCAACAGTCGCAATTGGCCCAATCTCCTTACGCACTAAGTTCACCAATTCTTTTTTCAATTCATCAGAAGCCTGTACTCCCGTATTGAGCGTCACATAAGCATACAAGCCCTGACCTTTGATATCATGTGGAAAACCAACAACAGCAGCTTCTGCCACCGTCTCATGAAGAACCAGCGCAGACTCAACTTCTGCCGTACCCAGACGGTGCCCAGAAATATTGATCACATCATCCATACGCCCAGTGATCCAATAATAGCCATCTTCATCACGACGACATCCATCTCCACTAAAGTAGTAACCAGCATACTGACTGAAATATGTACTGAAAAACCGCTCCTGGTCTCCATAAACCCCTCGCATTTGTCCAGGCCATGGAGCTTTTATACACAGGGCTCCTGAAGTTGCCCCTTCCAGTTCTTTCCCATCATTATCCAACAGCACAGGCTCTACCCCAAAAAATGGACGAGTTGCTGAACCAGGTTTGGTTTTGGTAGCACCCGGCAGTGGAGTGATCAAAATTCCACCTGTTTCTGTTTGCCACCAGGTATCTACGATGGGACACCTTTCTTTTCCGACAAGCGTATGATACCACATCCATGCCTCTGGATTGATGGGCTCACCCACAGTTCCCAAAAGTTTTAAAGAGTCCAGGCTGCGCTTTTTCACATGCGCATCCCCTTCTTTGGCAATAGCTCGAATTGCAGTGGGAGCTGTATAGAAAATATCAACCTGATGCTTATCAACAATATCCCAAAACCTTCCCCAGTCTGGATAATTGGGAACACCTTCATACATGATAGAAGTCGCACCATTGGCCAACGGACCATAGACAATATAACTGTGTCCTGTCACCCAGCCAATATCTGCTGTACACCAATAAGTATCGCCTTCTCGGTAATTAAAGACATACTCATGGGTTATTGAGGTATACACCATATACCCACCGGTTGTGTGCAAGACACCTTTTGGTTTCCCAGTAGAACCAGAAGTATAAAGGATGAAGAGAGGATCCTCTGCATCCATTTCTTCTGGAGGACAGTCATATGGATTTTCCAGGGAAGCAACTTCTTCATGCCACCAGCAATCACGCGAATTCATGTTTACGGCATCTCCTGTTCTTTTGACCACAATGCAAGTGGCTACATCCGTACCTTCCATGCCATCATCTGCATTTTGCTTCAAGGGAACAGACTTTCCTCCTCGTAAACCACCATCAGAGGTGACCAATGCTTTTGGCTCACAATCCAAAATACGAGTCTTCAGTGCTTCGGAACTGAACCCACCAAATACCACAGAATGAACCGCACCAATCCGTGCACATGCTAATACAGAAATAGCCAACTCTGGAATCATGGGTAAGTATAGTAAAACACGATCTCCTTTTTCAACTCCATGTTTTTTCAAGACATTGGCGAAGCTGCACACTTCACGATACAATTGACGATAGGTATAGGTCTTTGACTCAAGAGGATCATCTCCTTCCCAAATCAAGGCAGCTTGATTTCCTCTTTTGGCCACATGACGGTCAAGGCAATTATAACTGGCATTGAGTTTTCCTCCAAGAAACCAGGCAATTTCTGCTTTATGGTAGTCGTACTCCCTAACCTTATCCCATTTTTTGAACCAATCCAGACGCTCAGCCTGCTTTGCCCAAAAGCCTTCAGGATCTTCAATGGACTCCTTGTACATTTTCTGATAAGTCTCATCATCAATTAGTGCAATCTTCTTATACTCCTCAGGAATATCAAAGACTTTATTGGATTCATTCTCCATAACATCTCCACCTAAAAAATGGTTAAACAAAAATGCAGGCAGTGCCTACAGATGATTACCTTTCTGCCCTACAGGTTTTCTATAGAGTCAATCTATAGAACCTGCCTAGCTTCGACTCTCCAGTTCCGTAATCTGGTTTTGCAATGCTGTAATCAGCTTTTCTTTTGCTGCAACTTTTTCACGCAATTCCAGAACTACATTCTCTGGAGCTTTGGATAAAAATTGCTCATTTTGCAATTTTTTAAGACTCTTCGTCAGAAAATTTTCCTCTTTTTTTAACTTTTTATTGAGTTTTTCCAGTTCTTCTTTCCAATCCACTTCTGCTGCTTCAATCTGCACAAGCGTGTCGTCAAAATAAGAATTCAATGACTCATTGGTAATCTCAGGTTGACGATTTTCGATTTCAATAGATTCCAAACGGGCCAAACGCTTGATTAAATCTTGATGCTCTTGAAACAGAGAAGCATGTTTATCTGAATCAATACGCGCACTGATTTTGATATTCAAGCCAATGTTGGCTTTATCACGCAAAGCACGAATTTGAGTAATTGCTTCTTTGACTAGTGAAATTTTCTTATCGCTCTCAGGGAATTGAAATGCTTCCACAGACTGAGGCCATTCACTTCGAATCAACATGCCTTTTGTTTCAAATTCTTCCCAAAGTGTTTCTGTCACAAAAGGCATATAAGGATGCAACAGTTTTAATATGGTGGCATAAGTATAAGCCAGCACCTGATTGTCTTCTTCGGTGCGCTCTGGTTTTTTAGACATTTCTAGATACCAGTCACAAAAATCCCCCCACAAAAATGAACGCAGGTTTTCCGCAGTATCAGAAAGTCGAAAATTTTCTAAACTTCTTTGTACAGAAATAACCAACTGATTCAACCGGTGTAAAATCCACTGAGACACATCCCATTCCACCTTTTTTGGAATTTCAATAGAAGTGCCTTTGGGAATTGTTATCAGGACATAACGGCCTGCATTCCAAATCTTGTTGACAAAGCGACGACAGCTTTCCAATTTTTCAGGATATATTCGCAAATCCGTTCCAGGTGCAGTACCTGCAATCAAGGCAATTCGTAAAGCATCCGCTCCATATTGATCAATACTTTCCAAGGGGTCAATACACGTGGCAGGGTCTGATTTAGACATTTTTTTACCATCTTTGGTACGTACCAGTCCATGGAGATATACAGTTTCAAACGGGATATCCTCGATCATATAAGTGGTCATCAGTATCATCCGTGCTACCCAAAAAAACAAAATATCGTATCCTGTTTCCATGACCTGGGTAGGATGAAACTTCTGAAAGTCTGGACTATTTTCTAACAACTGTTCAAAAGAAAGAGAATAATCTTTGGCGACTTCTGGATCAATCAACGTACTCCATGTCCATAAAGCTGAAGAAAACCAAGTATCCAGGGTATCTGGATCCTGAGCCCAACCTTCTGCTTCTGGTGGTTGCAAAAACGTTTGCATGTTTTTTCCGCGATACCAGACAGGAATACGATGTCCCCACCAGATTTGCCGGGAGATACACCAATCTTGTAAATTTTCTATCCAATGGAAATAGGTATTAGAAAAATGTTCTGGAACAATCCTAATTTGCCCTGATTTGACAACATCCAATAAAATTTCTCGAAGGCTCTGTTGCTTTCCTTTCCACGCCACTACAGGCTTATTGACATCGATAAACCACTGTTCCTTGGGAAGTGGTTCAATCGGTTGTTTGGAGCGATAACAAATGGATAACGGTTGCTCATAATTCTCTTTTTTCTCAATCAAACCATGTTCTTCCAAATCCTGGACAAACGCTTTACGACATTCTTTCACCGTCATTCCCTCGTACACCCCAGCAGTTTCCAGCATACATCCATCTTCCCCAATAACTTGTAGTACCTCCAAATCATGTTCTTGAGACAATTGATAGTCCACATGGCTATGAGCGGGTGTGACCCCAACCACGCCGGAACCAGCCTCTGGATCGACTTTCTCATCAGCAACCACTTTAACTTTAATAGTAGGGCCTTTGGGCCATTCCACTTCTAGGGTTTTGCCAACATATTCACGGTAGCGTTCATCACTCGGATGCACTGCAATGCCCGTATCTCCCAACTTCGTTTCTGGACGGCTGGTTGCCACAACAAACGGTCCGTATTTGATATAGTAAAAAACAGCAGGAGTATTCTTATACTCGATTTCGTCATCGGAAATCGTCGTTTGCAACGTTGGATCCCAATTGACAATACGGTACCCACGATAAATCAATCCATCTTCAAACATCCGGATAAAGACATGATTCACACATCGATTCAATTGGGGATCCATGGTAAACCGCTCACGGGACCAATCACAACTGGCTCCCATTGCACGTATCTGTCCACGAATAGTACCTCGTGATTCTTCCACATATTGAGCAATACGCTTTAAGACTTCTTCCCGGCCCAGAGTTTTTCGGGGGTCTTTAATCCCTTCTTCGACTTGGATTTTATTAATCACCACATTTTCTGTCGCAATTGCCGCATGATCGGTCCCTGGCAACCACAATGCTTCATCTCCCAACATCCGATGCCAGCGAATCAATACGTCCTCAATTGCCAACATCACGGCATGGCCTACATGCAGCTGTCCTGTTGCATTAGGAGGAGGTATTGAAATGGTGAAAGTTTTATTTGAGGTATTGACGTTCGCTTCAAATACTCCACTGGTCTCCCATTTTTCATAAATACGTTTTTCAAAATCCTTGGGATTGTAAGCTTTGGCAATGGGTTCACTCATATTAATCAAACTTCTAAAATACTTAATTGAATATAATGGTAGTGCTGCCCTACATGGCGATTCTTCTGGAATAAATCAATGAATTCACGTTCATATATTAGTGTTTCTTAGCGTCATTGCGTGGCTAATTGATCCCCGCTAGAGAATATGCTCCAGACCATAGATCAATTCATTCAATTCCACCACTTTTTTACAACTTAAACAAACACCCGGCATGAATGATTCACGGTGAACCGAATCATGACGAATGGTCAATGTTTCACTCAAACCACCAAATATAACTTCCTGATGAGCAACGAGTCCAGGCAGGCGAATAGAATGGACATGTATATCATGATCACTGGCTCCTCTGGCTCCAGCAAGAATTTCCTTTTCATTTCGTGGTTTTGGCTTTTTTTCTCTGGCTTCCACTAGCATATTCAGTGTTTTGACAGCAGTCCCAGAAGGGGCATCTGCTTTACGATCATGGTGTAACTCAATAATCTCCACATCAGGAAAATAACGAACGGCTTCTTTTGCAAATTTCATCATCAAGACTGCGCCAATCGCAAAATTTGGAGCAATCAGTCCTCCCAGTGATTTGGCGGCACATAACTGCTGTAATTCCGTTACTTGTTCTGATAACAATCCACTGGTTCCAATAACAGGATGTGCCCCTGCATGAATAATGGATTTGGTCGTCTCATAAACAACTGCTGCTGTGGTAAAATCTACCACCACCTGGGCTTTTTTATCAGCAATCAATTGGACTAAGTTATCTTCAATATCCGCTACACCTACCAGTTCCAAACCTTCTGCTGCCTGGATTGCTTTAGAGGCTTCCTGTCCCATTCTGCCTTTGGCACCATTAATAATTACACGAATTGCGGTCACTATCCTCCTTAACTATTATAAAATGACTTGCTTCTTTCAAGTGCTCTTGATTTCTTGTCCAGATGAGAATAAAATTCTTGTTTATTTATTATTAAAAAGTGGCACAGGAATCGTCCCAAACAGGAGTTTTTCTGATAAACTTGACAACTCACCAGTCACACTTATAAAAACAAATGCCAAACATTCCATCATACTCTGAAAAAAGCAAATCATTTGCGCCAAGAGTTTTTCTTTATTGCATTTTTCAAACTGAAGGTATTTAATCTGTCATGTCCAATGGTACGCAAAGTAATTACCTGAAAAATACTATTCCTGAATTAGAGGACCAATTTGTTGAGATTATTGGGGACATCCCTCTATTTGCTCAACTTTCCACTAATTTACGGCATCAGCTCTTCCAATATTCAAAATTTATCAAACTGAAAGCAAGAGAGTATGCGATCGAACAAGGCATGTTTGATCAAGAAATCTTTGTACTACTTCGCGGGACACTAAATGTTTTAATTCAAGATAGTGCGGGCAATGAACCACTGATTGATGTGATGGAGCAACCTTTTACATTATTTGGAGAACGCAGTTTGCTTGGTGAGCAACGAGGCGCTTCCTTACAAGCAGACGACGAGGTACTTCTCTTAGGCATTGATTTATCTTCTCTTCCTGACATTCTCGATGGCGTTGACAATCCAGAAACCAGAGAAGAGGATGAGGTTTATCAGCAAAATGTGAAGATGTACACCCTCTTTGCCACAGTTTTGACAGAACGTTTAGAACGACTTGTACGGGATCAGTATAAATTAAAACAGAAAGTACGAGAATTCCAAAAAAGACAATCTGTCTGGACAAAAGAGTGGATGTTGGCAAGAATCTTCAATCAAATGACCAATGATGAATTACCACAAATTCCAGAAATTCGTGATATTTTACATAAGCAATTAAAAAAATACCAAGCTTCCTCCCCCACTTTGCGTGAAATTTTGCTTTCGCGTAAAATCAGCACTCGTCGATTTTATATGGAAATGTCCCGATTGAATGCATTGGGAGAGTTAGATCAGATGAATAGCATGGTACTCGATTCGGTTTATGAAATCACGGCTTACTTACAAACACATCCTGATTTCTGTAATCTTTTCGAAATCAACCTCTTAGAGATTCATGACATTCCTGCGATGACCACTTTATCGGATTTTCTAAATTCACTCTATCGCTCTATTACTGAGGCCAACATCCTAACTAAACCTCTTCCCAAAGTTAAATTTTTCAATGCATTTCTGTTGGACGATTGTATCCATCCTGCTGCATTTTTAGAATTCTTACAAGAAGAAGGATGGTGCAAAGATAATTTTTCACTGGCTTATATTATCTACCTTGTTTGCCAAAGCAGCATTTATGTGATTTCAGAGGCTAACCAAAAAATCAGGGACTATGTGAAATTTTTAGTAACCTACAGTACCCCCAAACAAGCCTCACAAGTATCAGCAGATCAGGGCCACGCAATCATTGAGCAAATGGCTCAAATGCAGGAACAGCAATACGCCGCACTTTTCCAGGAAGAACCTCAACAAGACGAACCAGAATCTGCTCAGAGCACAGCAGATGACCTGTTAAGCAGCCTGGGATTGTAAAAGACGGTACCTTGGGATTGACTATGAGCCTTTTACCATCCAAGAGACTCATTAAACAAAACAGAGTCTTTTGAACAGTAAAAAAGAGAAATTATGCCAAATCCTGCTTCACTATTCCTGGTTTTCTGGTTATTTTTGTTCAGCAGTATCATTACCGGCTGTAAAGCCGAACAAGATGATACATCACTTGAAAAAGGAAGTATTTTTTTTGAAGATTCATTTTCTGATATCGATGGCAGTCGATGGGCGACTTCCCAACAATCGTCAGATACAGACACTGGTGCCACAGATGCAAATCTGACCGATTCTATTGTCTCTCACGTAATCACTGACAATCTTTCTTGCTTTATCCCAAACCGAGTTGATGGTAGTCTGGGTAAATTACGTTTATCTGTGAAAAACCAGTCCTTGACTTGCCATGATACCAACACAGCTTATGAATTCGGCGGTGGTGAAATTCAATCCGTCTCTACTTTTTCATCTGGGCGATTTCGAGTAGACCTGCAAACAGCTCTTGAGGATGGTGTTATGTCGTCTTTTTTCCTTCATGGAAATGCCAGGGAAATCGGGTTCCATTTGCCAGGAAATGATCCGACCAAAGTATTCTTGAGTTACCGTAAAGATTCGATTACAGAAATCACAACAATCCGTCCCGATAGTTTTAACTCAGCTAGTCAATATCATTCCTATTCCATCCTTTGGGAAGAAGACCTGATTCAATGGTCTATTGACGGAGAAGCGATCTTTGGGATAAAAGAAAATGTCCCCGATGCTCCGATGACATTAGTTTTATCCACTTGGATTACAGGAGACCGAACTCAAGCAGGATTTCCTGCTGCCGAGCTGGAAAGATATACTGATTATATTTATGTGCGTGTAGAAACTTTTCCATAAATATTTGAAATCATTTTCTCAGGAGAAATCATATGAAACATCATATCATTATTTTACTATCATGCGTGAGTTTATTGACAGGATGTGCAGCAGCTCCACTTCTAGTTGTGGGAGGCGCTGCGGCAACAGGCGGTTATTATGTAGGCAAAGACGAAAGATCGGCCAAGCGAATTGCCAAAGATTCCATGATTACTGCCGAAATCAACGCACAAATCCTCCGTGATGACATGATCAAAAGCTCCGTAATGGACATCAATGTCAATACTTATCGTGGAGCAGTCACCCTGTCAGGCAACTTGCCCAGCCAGGAAATGATTGACCAAACCATTCAAATTGTAGAAAATGTGGATGGTGTTAAAGAAGTCAATTCTCTCTTGAGTGTAGAGCCTGCTGAATAAATATCAGATACATTACTTCTCTTACAGCAGTTTCATTTGTTCGGTGGCAGTGTTTACTTTAGAGCCCAGATGCTCATAGGCTTTGCTTGTCACCACACGACCTCGGGGGGTACGCTGTAGAAAACCAATCAGCAGCAAATAAGGCTCATATACATCCTCCAGCGTATCCTGTTCTTCTGAAACAGCAGCAGATAAGGTGTTTAGTCCAACAGGTCCTCCATCAAACTTATCAATAATTGCTTCTAGAATCATACGATCCATCTGATCCAGTCCTTTTGTATCCACACCCAGACGCTTCAAACTGGTTTGCACTAAAGTTTCGGTGATCACCCCACCAGTTTCGATATCCGCGAAATCTCGGCAACGGCGCAGCAAACGGTTCGCAATCCTTGGAGTTCCTCTGGCACATTTTGACAGTTCCAAAGCAGCCTCATCTGTAATTTCAATCTGCAAAATAGCAGCAGATCGTAAAATGATGATTTTCAGTTCTTCTGGATTATAAAATTGCAAACGCGCCTGAATTCCAAAACGATCACGTAATGGATTAGATAGTAAGCCTGCCCGTGTTGTAGCTCCGACCAGCGTAAAATGTGCTAAATCCAATTTGACAGT
>JANQHV010000419.1 GCA_028282505.1 SAR324 cluster bacterium
TGTTTGAGCTCTTCTTCCAATTGAGGGAATGTGTATTCGGTATAATGAGTGGGGTCCAAACGCCATTCGATGCCTTGTTCTTTTTTATAAAGGGTGATCCAATCCCGATCAATCATAGGAACCCGCAGTAAGAGGACCGGGGGAGAGTGCTGGGTTTGGTTAGCAAAAACCGCTTGCAGAAAATCAATGCGATGCTCAATATGTTCCAGAGTATTGGATAAGATGATCGCATCGAATGGTTGTTGAAAAGAGTGTTGGGTCGCATCTCCACAGATATAAGTGATCCCTTCTCGTGCAAATTGGGTTTGTGCCCGTTGGATATTTTTGGCACTAATGTCAATTCCCACGACACTTTTACAATGTCCTCCAAGATCATAAGCCAAAGCACCATTGCCACAACCAATATCCAAAACCTGCCAATCTGCATGCAAATGCTTGACAAACCAGTCATGATATTTCATCAATCGATGTTTGGGGTGCAATTGATCCGGTTCTACAAACTGACTAAAATGTCCCGCAAGCTCATAAGATTTGTTGTGCAGTTTGAGTGATGTTTTGACAATCAGCTGTGCTAAGGAGGGTTGAGATAAAAACGAATGCAGTTTTGATTTGAGCATAATAAACCATGAAGAAAATCTTATAATCTTTGGTAATTTATCAGAAGTCGTCAATTCCTGATAGGTAGCAAATTCTTTTTTTACATAATTTTGTAAAGAGCACTCCTGCATGATGTATTTTTGTGCGGCTTTTCCAAGTGTTGTTTGCAGTTTTTGGTCGTCCATCAATCGCAGGATGGTTGCCCGTATACTGTCTGGATCTGTTGCACAGAGCAGCCCTGTTTTATGATCTTTAACAATATCTTGAATTCCAGTCACCTCTGTTCCAATCACGGCTCTACCACAGGCCATCGCTTCTAATAACGTTTTAGGATTTCCTTCAAAATGAGAACAAAGGATATAAGCTGGATATTGATTGATAATGGCGGGTAGTTCATCATTGGCAAATTGACCCAAAAACCGAACTGATATTTGATGTTGGGCTGCATACGCTTTCAACTCGTCTTCTAATTCGCCAGTGCCAATTAAATCGAGACCATAAGGAGTGTCCTTGACAGCATCCAGTAAAGCAAACAAGTTTTTTTGTGGATTAAACCGTCCTATAAATAACAGACGCGATGTCTGTTGTTTGATGCGTTGGGGACAGAATTTTTCCGTATTGACATAATTCATGTAAATGCGAATTTTCTGTTCAGCAATGGCAAAGGTTTCTTGAATGAATTGTTTATCTCCTGCTGAAGCCACATGGATATAGTCCGCATTGATATAGGCAAACCAGGATAAGAGTTTGACTATTTGCTGGTAAAAAAAATGCCTTTTTTGTTTAAGAGAAAATAGATAATATTCGTAACCACAACGGACAATCAGTTTTTTCTTCCAAAGCCACTTCGCCAGAACAGCATTCCAACTCCCCCACATTTGATTGGTTTTGTAAAGATCCGCTTTTTGGAGAGAATTCCTTAAGATCAAAGGAAGCAATAGGGAATGTATCAACTGGAGTACTTTGGTTTTGGGAGTGTGACAATAGGCATAGTAAGGGACAATTTGGATAGGGCCCAGTTGTTTTTGGTATTGATAATCCGTTTCGTTGCCATAGGTGATGAAAGTGACCTGGACACCATTTTTTGCTAATGCCAGGTAAAGTTCAATTTCTCGTTCCAACAATCCTGCTTCTGCCCAGGTTTTGAGAGACACCCCATAAGTGAAAAATAGAGTAAGGCGAATGGGAGGGGTATTCATTATGGTATTTTGTAAAATAAATTTTGTGAGAGGTGACACATGGAGCAAAATTCTGCCATAGAGTGGTTTCATGAGCTGAAAAGAGAAGTTCCCAAATTTTTAGATTCTTTGCAAGGAGAAAAAAATAAAGGATTTTACCGCTATTCCTTAACCGGTGATTTGAACAAAAGCGAAGAATGGGGATTGGGGAACAGTGTTTTTGCTGCAAAAAATTATTACATGCTCAATGCACTCACTCCAGAATTGAAAGAAAATATCTCACAATTCATTTTACAATTCCAGGAACCCACCGGTTATATCTTTGATCCATACGTTGCCACTCAATCCAGGTTACGGCGTTTGGTGTTTTCGCTGCGTAGCCGAAATTTCAACAATTTGTTCCATGAGCAAACCAAAAGGGCCGAAACACGACAATCCTTTGCAGCTTTGCGTTGCCTGGACAGTCGTCCCAACCAACCCTATTTGCACATTCCCTATAGCAAAGAATCGATTCGAGAGTATATCCACAAATTGAAGTGGGCCACTCCCTGGGAAGCAGGTAGTCATTTGAGTCATTTGGCCTTTTTCTTAAAAAACAATCACCGGATGTTTGATGTTCACTCAGAAGATATCGAAGAACTCATCGATTATGCCTTTGCAGTAGCTAATGAGTTTCGGCAAAAAGATGGTTCTTGGTATGATGCCTCTCAAACAGTACCGAAAACTGAAAAAGTGAACGGAGCGATGAAAGTGATCACAGCCCTGTCTGCTGCTGAAAAAACAGATTTGGATAATGTCAATGCGTTGATTGACCTTTGTCTGTCCACGCTGAATGAAGGACATGCCTGTAATCATTTCAATATCATCTATGTCCTCTCCAATTGCCATAAAAAATCCGATTATCGTGCTGAAGAAATCCAGCAGTATTGTTTAGAAAGACTCGACCTGTACAAAGAGTATTATTGGCCCGAATACGGTGGTTTTTCTTTCTTCAAACGAAATGCCAATTCCATTTACTATTGTGCAAAAATTTCTTCAGGCAAGGCAGAACCCGATATTCATGGAACTTCTTTATTTCTATGGGGAATTGTTTTAATCAGTGAAGTCTTGCAAGTTCAGGAGAAAGTCGGACTTTCCTTTCCTTATACCTAATAACTCAAGAGTCGCAAGTTCTCGTGTCATGCCGGACTTGATCCGGCATCCAGATAGTATAACTCTTTGAAATTATGATGGATTCCGGGTCAAGCCCGGAATGACAAAACGATGATACCGAACCAATAATATC
>JANQHV010000195.1 GCA_028282505.1 SAR324 cluster bacterium
GAGCCCTTGCAAATCCAGAGTGATGCAGAAGCCTTGTTAGAATGGGAAAAACAACGATGGGGAATTTCTCTGCCAACAGAACGATTTACGGTGTCTCAAGAAGTTCAACACCAGCCGAGAGCCATCACCGGTTCACTGGTTGGAGAGTACATTCGACATCAACAGTGCCCACGTTGGCTCAGTTTTCATTTTTTGCCAGTTGAGCAGCAACCACCACAGCAACCAGTACAGGATGTCGAAATACAAGAAAGACAAATTGAACAGGGAAAACAGCATGAAGCCCAAGTACAGGACTATTTGAGAAAACAAGAAATACCACTTGTTATCATTAATGAAAGAGATATAGAGGGCTCTCTTCTTTCTTTGCAAAATCGTGCTGATCGGACATTAGAACAGCTACAACGCTTGGTCTATCAAGTAGAAGCGGAGCCACAGAAAGTCTTCTTTTTGGCACAGGCTGTTTTGATCGTTCCAGCACTATGGAATCAAGAACAAAATTGGCTCAAACAAATTAATGGTGTTGGCATTCCAGATTTGCTTCGGATTTCACAGCAAAATGGTGTCCCTGTTTTGCAGGTTGGTGATATCAAAGGGAGCCGATTTCCTCACTATAATCATAAATGGCAGGTAGCGTTTTATGCCATGCTACTCAATGAATGGATTCGTTGGCAAATCCTGCCAGAAACCGTTCGTGTTGCAACAACCGGTTTTTTATGGACACGTTCGTCCAGCAAAACATCAGAGTCGGGCTATTACAGTTTTCAGTTAGAGCCTTGTCTGCAAAGTTTTCCTGCACTTTTGCAAAATGTGAAAAACCTGTTGTTCCAGAATCCAGGCAATGCCACTTATCATTTGCAAAAGCATTGCACTACCTGCTCTTATTTTACATACTGCTATCAAGAAGCATTGCAAGACCAGGATTTGCTGTTTTTGCCTGATCTGACAACGGGTGTTTGGCACAAGCTGTGTCACCTGGATCTACAAAAGATAGAACAGGCGTATGAACCTTTCCATCATGTGGACACTGCTCTGGAAACAGAGATTTTTAGTCCGAATCAACAAAACCGTCTTCAAAAACAACTGAATGCCTTGTGTCATAATCGCATTCTGTGCCACCAACAAAAAACCCGTTTGTACCCTGAAAATATCTCGATAGCCATTTTTTTCCAAATCCTGGATGATCCGGTGACCGGGGCACCTAGAGCTTTAGGATGGCAAGTGCTGGATTATACAGAGAGTCATGCCGGAATGCTGGTGCAAGATCAGATCTGGATTGTGGCCACAGAAGATCAATGGCCACTGGTATGGCAAAACTTTTCTGATCAATTTCGCCGGATTTGGAAAAATGGAATGCATGGCAAACGAGGGCCTCATGTTTTCTATTTTGGAGAGCAAAACTGGCATACCTTAGAAGAGTGGAAAGCATCCAATGACCTGGATTTTTTGTGGAAATCTCAGACGGCCTACTGCACGAATCTATTTCATGTCCTCAAGCAACATTTTGATTTTCCTGCTCCAGGTCGGTTGACTCTCTTTGCCCTTGGACGCTTGTTGGGACTGGAACCACTTTTGAAAGAACCACCTAGCTTGCTTCATCCGGATGTCATTCCAATTCCTCATCCAGACCACTGGATTCATGACAAGGCAAAACACGAAGAAGTTCACAGTTTTCTGGAAAATTCTCTTTCTCTGCAAAAACAAGTATGGCAATGGGTATCTTCTCATTTGGTCAGTGACTGGGAACAGGATTGGGAATCCATTGCTACAGAGCAGCCCCTGGTGCATCTATACTGGAAATTTATTGAGGAAGAACAACGCTTGAAAGAAGAGGACATTTTGACCTTACAAACTCACTCTCTGCCAGAAAGGATAGAACGTTTCAGAGCAATCGGTCCCTTGAGCTTTTTAGACATGACTCTGGATGAGGAAGGTCATTTTCTCTACAATTTCCAGATCGAGTCCAATCTTCCTGCTTCCAAATTCCGTGAAGGTGATTTTTTAAAACTGTCTCCCATTGGCACAACAGATTTGCAGAGTGGATTTTCTGTCATCTTAGCCGATTACAACCGAAATCAGGGAACACTGCATGTCCGTTCCCGCCAGAGAAAATTAAGCTTAAACCAACAATTGGCTTATTCGCTGGAAGAGGATCTGACCGATTGGCATTCTCCTAAATTAAAGCATGTCATACAAAGTATTTTTTCCCAAGATCGTTTGCATCCCCTCGCCGAGCTTGTTGTTGGAAAATGGGAAATCACCAGAAATGCTGACAATTTACCTCAGATGAAGGCGTGGTTAGAGCAAGCCGGATTCATTGGACAACATCCTATTTCGGGTTTGAATCTTACTCAACAGGAAGCTTTGATGCTCCCTTTTCAATATGAAGTGAGTTTGATTGAAGGGCCTCCAGGAACTGGGAAAACCCATTTGTTAGGATGGATATTGATTGCACTGATTGAAGTGGCTAAAAAGAAAAGGATACCATTACGCATTGTGGTCAGTGCACTGACTCACCAGGCGATTGACCATGTCTTGAAGAAAGTCGTTTCTTTGGTGAATCAGCATTCCTTGGATGATTTTCCTGCCCAGTGTTTCAAATACGGACGTTGGGAAACAGAAGAACCGACTCCAGGCAGGCAAGTTCTGTCTTTAACCAATTCTGATGAGCTTTTCCAATCCTCTTATGTCATTTTGGGTGCTACCGGTTTTGGACTTTATCAACTCTTTGAAGGAAAAAAGGGAGCCTTTCCCCAGATATTTGACTGGGTTGTTTTTGATGAGGCATCTCAAGTTTTGATTCCTCAGGCTTTGTTGAGTCTGGTTTATGGAAAACAAAATTACTTGTTTTTGGGAGATGTGAAGCAGCTCCCTCCTATTGTACAAGGAAAATACCAAACTGCTATAAGAAGAAATCAAGAATCTGATTGTGAGGAAAATGATGAAGAAGCACTTCCCGCAGTCAACCATTCGATCCTTTCTTTACTGTTGAAACGATACAAGACGTATAGCATTCGCTTGAATCAAACTTATCGTATGAACCAGGAACTGTGCAGATTTCCTAGTCAAATTTGGTATGAGGGTCAACTGTATCCTGCCCCTGGTAATGCAGACAACCGTCTCCAACTGAAAAATTTTTGCAAACAGGATTTACTGGATCAGATCATTGCACCAGAAACCCCACTCACGCTGGTGCTCATGGAACATCAGAACTGTCATCAAAAATCTCTGTTGGAAGCAGAACTTGTTGCAAAGCTGGCTCACCGATTGATGGTTCAATACGATTTACCTGCCAATCAGCTGGCCATTATTTCACCACATCGGGCACAGAATAACGCAATTGCTGATTATTTGCAGGAGCTTTGTGACAATCCACTGTTGGAATGTCCTCTCATTGATACGGTGGAGCGTGTCCAGGGGGCGGAGCGCGATGTTATTCTATTTTCCTTCACCACTTCTGATCTGGACCACATCAGCAATGAGTTTTTCAATAACCCCAATCGCTTCAATGTAGCCATTACTCGGGCGAAGCAAAAGTTGATTGTGGTGGGAAGTCAAATTTTTTTCTCAACGGTTGCCTCCACAGAGGATGGGTTGCACCGTAATTTTCCGTTCAAGGCATTTCTGGAGTTTTCCCAGAAACAGGGCCAGGTGTTTGAAATAAAATGAATGTTGAGTCAATAATATTTCGGATCAAACATATCGGTCAGTGTGATAATCCATTCAAAATAGGCAGCACGTGATAAAGAGGACCGACCCCTTCAGTTGTTATTAAGACTTTTTGAAGCGTGCAATTCCTGTTTTGATAAGAATCAATTTTGATAGCGGAATTGGAGCAGTGATCGTACACTCCATACGCAATGTGATCAAGAAGAGGTTGAATGAATTTTCCATAAAATTGGAGATACATTCCATTGATATGGTAACTCTGTTTTTCCGACATGCCTCCGGCCATAAGTCACAATGATTGAGGCTTCTTTTCCTTGGGAAATGTTATAGAATTGTTGCAATTCGTAGAATCGCTCGATAAATTTTTTATTGCGTTCAATGCGTTTGGGTTTCATTTAGAGAATTCCAAAATGAATTTGATCGAGTTTGGCTCAAAATCTGCCGCCAAATATTTAATAAAAACTAGCTAATTGGCTAAATAAAACAATCTAAAAAAAGCCAATAGTAAGATGGGTGTTTTTTCAATGTATGCCAGAAAATACTAAATTTAGCTTGTAGTTATTGTTCTTGTTGACATTGTATGTACATAAATTTATCTTAAATTTGAAATAGTATGACGAAAAAACAATTTAAATGGAGTGCAGAAAAAAACGAACTTTTGAAAAAAACGCTCAACCGTATTTCTTTTGAGGATGTTGTTTTTACCATTGAAAATCAGGGGACTCTTGATGATATCGAGCACCCTTCTCGTCCTAATCAACGGATATTTGTGATTGAACATGGGCAACATATATACGGGGTCCCTTATGTGGAATCGGAAGATGAAATCTTCTTAAAAACTGCGTTTCCAAGTCGAAAACTGAGAACACAATATGCCAAAAAAACAGATAAAAGAATCCCATCCTGAAATTTTTGAACCACTGGATGAGGAAGAACGAGAATTGATAGAATCATTGGAGCGTGATGAATGGCAATCCGCACCAGACCTTAAAAAACGTAACGCCGAGTTACAACAAATTGCCCGGAATACTCTGGCTAAAAACAAACGCATCACGATTCGAATTTCAGAGTTGGATCTACAACGCATTCAGGATAAAGCTTTACAAGAAGGGATTCCTTATCAAACACTGATTGCTAGCATTATTCACAAATTCAACGAAGGGACTCTGGTTGACAAAACAGCGGTTGAACAAGTGATCCATCAACTGCGCCAGATAGATTTTTAAGACACTTTTTCCTATTTATACTACCTGAGAATAAATATGCCCAAATTACGTCTTGATGACATCGAACTGTATTATGAAGTGAGAGGAGAAGGGGAACCCGTTCTGTTCATTAATGGCCTGGGCTCCAGTACAGAAGATTGGCAGGCACAGGTAGACCATTTTTCCAGGAATTACCAGGTGATTACTTTTGATATTCGTGGGCAGGGTAATTCAGATACCTCTCCTGGACCGTACAGCATTTCCCTTTTTGCTGAGGATACAGCAAAATTGATTGAGTCATTGGAATTGGCTTCCGTCCATGTAGTTGGTATTTCGATGGGAGGGATGATTGCGTTTCAATTGGTGGTGGACTTCCCAAATTTGGTAAAAAGTCTGGTGATTGTAAACTCTGGGGCACAAGTCGTTTTTCGGAAATGGAGAGAGCGATTTCTTTTTTGGCAGCGCAAATGGATTGTTCGGTTGATGGGAATGCGCCGTCTGGGGAAATTATTGGGCAAACATCTTTTACCTGGACCAGAACGCGAAACGCTTCGTCTTGGCATGATAGAACGCTGGGCCAAAAATGATAAAAAAGCGTATTTGGCCTCTTTGCAGGCATTTCCCGGTTGGAGTGTGATGGATCGACTGGATACGATTGACTGTCCAACTCTGGTCATTGCCGCAGACCAGGATTACACACCGCTTTCCTTTAAAGAAGAATATGTTGCTGAGATCCCACAGGCAAAACTGGTGATTATTGAAAACTCACGACATTTGACTCCGATGGAACACCCCGGTCAATTCAATGAAGTGCTTAACAACTTCTTATTGAGTCAGAAATGACTCGACAGTTATCAGTTCACAGCTTTCGGCTATCAGTAGGACATGACCGCATTTTCGGCCACCTGAAATTGTTATTCTCCTTGTTAAGGGGAGGTTAGGAGGGGTTGGTGCTATTACCAACAACTTCCTCTACCCGAAAGTCGGCCCCGCCCTCTTACCAAGCAAGGAGGGGGAATTGTTTTTACACAACTGATCGAAAATATGATCACCCTCTATAAGTATTTTCCAATCTATTGAAGTTATTGAACTTTAAGAAGTGCATATCACATCAGTTTAATTTATTAAAATCCTTTGATTTCAAGACTGTACAAGAAGCTGAAAACTGATGACTGAAAACTTACAACTCTTGAGGAAATAAGTGATAAAATCATTGAAGTCACGATCCTTTGCCATACGAATTTGTGCATTCATCATTTGGTGTGCGTTTTTAATTGGTGTGTTAGAGATCGTGGGTTTTATTTATTTTCAGCTTCCCTTTGTCAAACCAATTGGAGGATACGGGTATCCCCGGGAGCTTTTTGTCGCAAAAAAAGGGGTGGATTATGGATATCAACCAGGATATGAAGGAAGATTTCTGGGAGGAGGGTATAAAAATGCTGTGATTGAAATCAATAGTGATGGTTTTCGTGATACAGCATTTCCAATTGAAAAATCAGAAAAAAAACGAGTGTTTTTCCTGGGGGATTCTGTTGTGTTTGGTGCTGGAGTTGGACAACACGAACGTTTCACAGAATATTTGGAAGAGTTGCAGGAGCAAAAGAACAACCCTTTTGAAATTTTTAATCTCGGAGTGAGTGGTTATTCTTATTGGCATTATGCCAGGTTATTGGAGTTGCCGCTGATTGACAAATTAAAACCGGATCTCTTATTAGTGGCTTTTACCTTGAATGACATCCAACAACGAGATTCTGTCTGGCCAACCAAGATGCTGAAAATCCGGGCAGAACAACAAACTATCCAACGTTGGGAAGAGAAAATCCGATTTTGGTTGGATGATCGTTATTCCATACAACTCCTCAAGCAGTTTCGACAGCAACTGTTATTCTATCTGATGACTCATGATGAGCAGGAACAGTATCATACCAAGTGGATGAGAAAACAGCGCTCTAATTGGGAGAATGAAGTCATCCTGGGATGGATGCAGGATAATATTCAAAGGTCTTTAGAGATTGCACGGGCGCACCACCTTCCATTAGCAATCATTGTTTTGCCTGAAATGAATGACCTCAAGCATCCAGAACAATTTGGCTGGGCACGTAAACGGCTATATCAATACCTGAATAAAGTAGAAATTCCTTATTGTGATTTGCATAAACGATTTCGAGAATTTTCTCCTCTGGAACCCTATTTTTTATCAGGAGATAGTTTGCACTTTTCTCAAAAAGGTCACCGCCTGGCAGCACAATTCATTGCAGATTGTGTGGGACAGTTTGGCTATTGATTGAGACGATTTCCTGCGAAGAATTTGAATTTTTTTTCAAATTTTCATATCGCAGGCGATGCCATCGAATGGTGAATCTTCTGATAAACTCCTCCAGTATCGTGTCGACCGCTTCATCCACCAAATTCGCAAATGCTGCTTCTTCTATGTCTTCTTCATCCAGATTTTCGTTGATGCGTCCTCTCCATAGTAATGCTCCGGTTTGTGCGTCAAGTAAATAAAACTTCAGTAAGTATGCTCTTCCTGAGTCGCACTCAGAGCAGGGATATTTATCCAATTGGAGGATAAAGATTTGCTCTGCGTTTAATGCATTACCAAGACGTGAAGAAACATCCTTGTCAGAGACTCCCGTGAGTGCAAAAGTGGCCACATATTGATTGGTCTCGGCATGGAGCTGAGGATTTCTCTGAAAAAATTGTTGACTTTGGCTGATTGGAATAAATTGTGAGAAGCTGGGGAACTCTTGTAAGTGCGCTTCTACTTTTTTTGTGATATGGTTGATTAATTTGGAATTGATTGCAGAAAGAGAGGTTGGTTTGGCGACCAATAAGACCACATTTTTTTTGAGGTGAGGAACGGTATCAGGTGTGGTATAGATCGATGCGTCAGTACACCCCATGATGGGAAAGAGCAAGATCAACAAACCATAGTAAAATGCTTGATATTTATTTTTCACGTTGATTATTCTCTATTGAAATGAAAGATTACAAATTTTGCATTGCAGGCGATGGCTATTTTAGAGCCCATTAGAGAATTCATAAATCTTGTTTTTTATGTCATTCTGACGGTACGCCGAAGCGACGTAGCGAAGGATCTCTAAATGGTGGATATATGATAGACCCTTCGCCACGTCGCTTCGGCGTACCGTCAGAATGACAAATCGTAAAAAAACGAATTCTCTAACAGGTTCTTAACTTACTTTGCATCATGTTGTTATAAAATACGAGACCTGATCATATTTTCAGCCAGTTGTGCAAAAACGATTTCCCCTCTCTCTTGGCAAGGGAAGAAACAATTTCAAGTAACCAATATTATGATCATCCCCCACAAACGAAAGATAAGCTAGCATATTTATTGAAGAAATTCTATCTTTCCCAATTGTGATTTTTGCCAGCCAATTAAAAAAAATTACTATGGTAGAGTTTAAAAAAGTAGGCCTGTTTATCGATAATCGGTTTCGGGATTCACTAGTCGATCATCTCGAAATCTGGTTTGCCTCTCACAAGATTGATACTGTTTTTCTGGATTGGGACTCTCCCAAACATGATGAAGTGGACCTTATTATTGTATGGGGAGGAGATGGTACAGTATTGTATGTCTTGGGCAGATTTCCCGGCTGTCCTGTTTTGGCCATCAATTATGGAACAGTTGGTTTTTTGACGGCAGGCAATAAAGAAGAAATGGATATTGTGCTGCAGAGTCTATTAGAACGAAATTATATTATCAGTGAACGGTCCATGCTCGAATGTAATTATCCGGGTGGTAGTATTCATGCTGTCAATGAGGTCGTGATCAAGGGATCTACTGGGTTGGTTTCTGTCGATTGTTTTGTCAATGACACACACGTTCGGCATATTCGAGGAGATGGTGTGATTGTCGGTACCCCGACAGGAAGCACAGCTTATTTGCTGTCTGCTGGTTCTCCTATTGTTATGCCCGAAGTACGCTGTATGATTCTAGGGGGGTTGAATGAGTACAATTTTACATCACGCCATTTAGTGTTAAACTATGACGCTCGTATCCGTTTGGTGATCACTCCAGTCACCAGAAAACAAAATATATATTTGTCAACCGATGGAAAAGAAAGGATCCCGCTTTCCGTCAATGATGAAATATTGATTTGTGAATCCCAACGGCGTGCAAAGTTGATTTTTTTAGACAATCACTATTTCTTCAATAACCTGGCATCACGGTTGTCCTGGACATAAAGTACACTTCATTATTCAAAATTCCTTGTTTGACATTCGATATTCAAGTTTACAAAGGGGGCATTCCAATAGTGTGAAATTTTAAACAAAAGAGGGTTTTTATTATCAAATGACCTTGAAAAAGGAGCAAATACTGCTAGTGTTCTGTTTCCCGCTGGCAGAAAAAAGGGGTTAAATCTTCCCAGCAAAGGAGATAGAGTGGAATTACCGCCGTCAAATGAAGGAATGCCAATGTGCCACTCGTTCGATTCGAACCGAAGTACTTGATGAACAGGTCTGGCTTCACTTGGTAAAAATATTAACCAATCCCCAAATTATCAACTATCAACTCAAACGGGCTGAATCGGGCCAATGGTTGTCACAGTTGCTCAGGGCCCTCCAAAAGGCCGGAATGGCGCAATATTTCAACTTCGGATTCATATATTGTTTCCTTTCTTTTTTGTGTATGATATATCTCTATTTATTATAGAGATGCAGACTATTTCATAGTGAGCGATTAAACTGGATCGATAATAAAGAAGATCTAAAAAGTGTACAAGATGAGGAAATCTTTCGCTAGATATTGCTTCAAATGGGTGTGTTTTACTCAATCAACAGAGAAGAGGTTTTCAGTTTAATAAATTGCAAAAAACGATGTTCACTTCTGCGAGTCCCTATAAATTCTTTATTAGCTATAGTTCGTTTAACGTAGAATTTGCTAGGCCATTGGCAGAAAGGCTCATGGCAGAAGGTCACTCAGTCTGGTTTGCGGAATACTGCATACATACTGATAATCAGAATGAATTCCAAGAAATAATTGATGAAGGTATTTCACTGTCAGAGAATGCTATATTATTGATTAATGAGCTATACATAGATAGTCCTTTTTGTAGAGATGAAGCTGATAAATTAAAAGACAGGCTAACTAAAGATCGAATTTTTATATTTCATGTGCAAAATCCTTTTAAGTTCACTAAACTTCCTGGTGAATCTAAAAAATATTCAGATTTGTTTGCAGGTAAGGTGGATCTGAGTTTTGAAAAGGACCCTTTAAGTTTTGTTGATTCTGTTATTAATTATCTTTACGATAAAGGTACTATTCCCTCGTTAAAATTAGTCTCAAAACCAAAATTAGGAGAACATGTTTGGGTAGTAAGAGAAGCAGCTTTTCAATTCGATAATAGTTTTTGGCCGGTTTCCATCGTGTCAAAATTCAGGCCAGAAATTTGGCATGATACACTGGACTTTAGCGGGTTAAGACGGACAGAATATCATGAATTCCATTGTTCTGAAAAAGACATTCAATTAAAACTGGATTATAGATTACTTCCTTTTAATAAGGAAATACTTATCGAACGATATATGATAAGAGAAGAACATTACGATGCAGCTAAAAATCATGATCGAAAACGACTTTTAAATGAACTAAAATATTTTGTAGAAGAGTTTGAAAATATCGCATTTATTGAGAACCGTAGGTTAGATGGAAAGGAATCGCTTAACTCTATTAATCAAGATTTTTCCACATTCAAAAATTATAGAGCCCACATTTTTGTGAAGGTATTAACGAGCAAAAGATTATTACATCGAATGCTGACTTTTTATTTACCCGATAACGAAAGAATATATAGGCTTTACTTAATTAGTTTTCTTCATCCAATTTTTGATAATAATCCATTTGTGGTTCGGTTTGTTTTTGCCTTTCCAAACAACTTGAAAAAATTTTATGAAAGTGTTTTTTGGTCGGATACATTAGTCAAGTCAATGCAGCTTACTGGAAACGAAATACCAACCAGGATTTGCAGGAGACTGAATAACGGGTAGTATAAAGATTAGAATATGGAACCTTCATTTGCTGATTTTTCAGCACTTATTATAACAACTTTTAAATAGGCTCGAAGAGGTTATATGGCACGCGGTTTTATTGATGAAATTCCTGAAGCAATTGAATTAAACCAAACAGGAAATATTGATGAATCAATTGCTGTATTGCTAGGTGCTATTTCAGAAGACCCCTTAGCTCTGGGAGTGTGCGATGCTCTTTATGTTTTAGGGCAAAATTATATGGCTTTGGAACAATGGCACAAATTAGAAAAAACATGCCTTATGGCTTATAGATTTAGAGCTTCAGCAGTCCTAGAGGATAGTTTATTTAATTCATTAGTAAATCTAACGAGAGCTTGTATTAATCTAAAATCACCAAGAGAAGGGTTCACGTATGGATTAATTGCTGAAAGCATTAATGATAATGATCCTGAACTTTTAGGAAATATGATTATTCTTGAGGTGATGCTAGGTTTAAATGAAAAGACAGGAAGAGAAGAAAAACTAAAGAAAAAAGATATTTCTAAGGTAGTTTATCTTAATAACTGGTTGACCTCTGATGATCCTTTTTGGAAAAGCCATAAAGAAGATTGTGGTGATCTTTGGGGACAAATTAATAATTTTGAAAAAGGAATTATTCAATGGATAGCCCGTAAATTAAATAAAAAGAAAGGAATTCAATTTTTGACAGAATGGGCCGATCAACTTTCTCATAAACCAAATGGTTTATTAGCGAATAAGTGCTGGAAGAAATTAACAGAGGTTTATGCATCTGGTGCCGCAGCTGCGGACCCTTCAAGTTTTAACTTTATAATAAGTTATGCATCAGCAACTTCTGCTGCTGGAAAAGCAATTTATAGTGATGACAGACAGGCAGAAGGAGATGCTGAACTATGGTATTGGTATGGTGCTGGATTGGGGCAAATGTGCTTATACGATATGGCTTATAACGCTTTAGAGAAATGTCAAAAGTACAACCCTAACCACCCTAATATAGATGATGCTTTACAATATATTGATGAAATGAATAAACTTCCGGGGGATTCTATTAGGAGGCCTGACTCTTCTGCATATTATAACGAATTTTTTAAACAAGAATATGGCATGTCAATAGAGGAATTTAAAAAAGGACTTACAATACCTTCACTAATTTAACATTTCTTACTTCTCATGGCAAAATTGATTTTTTGAAGTCCAATTTTCATCACTTATTGCTGTTCAGTCTGTCTATTTCTAGGAGGGTATTATGTTCACGGTTAGCTGTCAGAATTCAATAGTGATTTTCATTTTTTCTTCTATCTCTCAATTTTCTCAATCCATAAATTCAGGCTGAGGAAAGCCAACTTCAGGTCACAAATCCAATATACAATATTAATTCGGAGGCAAATGAATCCGTGAAGAGCCAGCGTTTGTTTTAGTATAAATCCAAAATGCGGCACCGGCAGGTATTTCAAAGGTCCTCGAAACAATTGTTATATCTTCACGTTGTTTGACAGATTCTGTTGATTCCTTGTTGTTAAAATAGACATTCCAATTATTATCATTCCAATACCATATTGATTTGATTTGAGAATTCTGTTCCAGTAGAGCCTGAATTGTCATTTCATTTTGAGTTCCTAATAGATTCCAACCTGATTGGAGGAGGGAGAGTGAATCAGCAGCCTCGTAGTCTCCTTTATCTCCAACAGTCAATGTCGTATCCCTCTCTGTATAAATCCACAACCCTTCACTGGATTCTACTGCCGAAGAAATACCAGTCAATCCAATTTCATTGTATGCCTCTTGTCTTGCTGTATCTGGAGTGTAGATTTGCCATTTCTGATTGCTTCTACTCCATAGCCATACGGAATGAATGGAGGCAAAGTTGGAGGAAAAGTTGATAGGGTTGATAATGGTTTTAACAGGAAATCCTACCAGATTAATACCTGCATTGAGAGAAATAGTTACTGCTTGATTACTGACTAAAAAGATTTCACCAATTTCGACACTCCTTGATACACTTTCACCAATCTGAATAGTTGCGACCCCTGTTTCTAAGCGGATTGTGGTGTGTGCTGCATCAAAAGGTTTTTCTATTCTCAATTGAGTTGTGCTGGAAAGGGGAGTGATGTAGACAGTGTCAATACTGGATATTTTTCTTCCCACAAAATAGTTGCCTGTTCCTGTATTGTCGGACAATTCTGTACTGCGTTGGCGGGATAAAGAAGCGGGGTTTAAGGGAACGAACAAAACAACTTTCCCGGAACCTGTTTCGTCCTGTACAATTTCTACAGTAGTTCCAGGTTCTGCATCGGGAAGGGTAAATACGTTTGATTCCGTAGAACCTGGAGAGGTGACACGAATTGTAGACTCTATTGAGCCACTGGATGTGGTGATGGTTTGAGTACGGATTGTGTTACCAGCTAGTGTTTGGAAGGGGGAAGTCACCGTTTCCACTTCTCCTGTGCTGTTGACATTGGTTGTGGTGCCTGGAGGAGTTGTGATGTCATTGACAACAAGGTTTCCAATGGCATTTTGTACTGTAGTGGAAGTAGTGACGGATCCATCGGATTCTATTTTGAAAGATGTTTCTTCAATAGCACTGGTAGAAGTGGAAGGGGGAGTATATGTTGTGGCCACCTCCCCAGATTCGTTGATAACAGTTTTAGCTTGAGCCGGTATATTGGTGGTTGTAGTGAGAGTTTCACCAGAGAGTGTTTCCACTTTCATGGTATTGGTTGCCGCTCCACTTGAATCAATATTAGAGGTAATTGTGCTTTTGGTCCCATCGGATAAAGTGGTGGGGGGCACACTCATAATAATATTGCCTGCTGTTGTGATTTTCGAAATCGCTCCAGGAGGCGCTTGGATTTCAGTAGAGAGGGTTGTACCATCAGCATTGGTGATATTGACACTGTTGATGACAGAACCATCTGCTTGAAGAAGAGAAACGGCTGTTGTCGTAGATTCTGTAATAGCAGCTGTAGTTTGAAACTCGGTGACTTGAGAACCATCTGGATTGCTTGTAATTGTGCTGCCTTGCTCAGGCACTGATGTGAAGGAGCCTGCTACAGAAACGATTATTTCTCCGCCAGAAGCGATACTGTCAGCAATTGCTTGTGGTATTGTTGTTGTTGATACATTTGTTGTCGTTGTGCTTGTCGTAACAGTCGTTGTTGCCGTCGTTGCCGTTGTATTTGAGTTCGTAGAAGTACTGGAGCCACCGGAAGAAGAACTGGAGTCGCTGGAAGAAGAACTGGAGTCGCTGGAAGAAGAACTGGAGCCACTGGAAGAAGTGCTGACAGTAGCAGTTTCATCATCATCTATATTGGTAACACTCACGTCGCTTGGATCAAGACCATTATAGTTACTATCTGTGGAACTGGCAGTGTCCAGAGAAATGGTGAACGTTTGATCCCCATCTTCTTCAGTATCCTCAACTCCAGTGACTGTGACGGTTTGTTCTATATTCCAATTGCTACTGGTGAAAGTGAGAGAAGAAGGAGAAACAGAACCTTCTGTTGTATCAGAACTGCTGACTGCAATGGTCACATCGCCTGTAGGTTGGCTATTTAGTTTGACAGTAAATGTTGCAGTGCCTCCAGCTTCTGTGGTGTTACCACTAATGCTGGAAACAGTAATGCCTGCTGTGTCGCTATCGGTGACAGAGACACTCACATCAGAAGGATCGACACCATTGTAATTGCTATCAGAAGAAGAAGCTTTGGCTAGTGTAATGGTAACCGTCTGATCACCATCAATTGTATTATCCTCAACGCCAGAGATAGTAACAATCTGTGTTGTATTCCAATTGCTACGAGAAAAAGTCAATGTGGTAGGAGAAACAGTTGCTTCTGTAGTATCATCACTGCTCACTCCCACTCCCACATCCGTTGTGGGTTGACTGTTTAAATTGACCGTGAAAGTAGCCGTATCCCCACTTTCTGTTACATTTCCACTGATTGTACTAACCGTGAAGCCTGCGGTATCATTATCATTATTGGTAACAGCCACATTATCCGGATTCAATCCAGCATAATCCGTATCTGAAGAACTGGCGGCTGCTAGAATAATTGAAAAGGTTTGATTGCCATCAATGGTGTTATCATCAGCTCCAGTCACAGTAATTGTTTGAGTGGTATTCCAATTGCTACTGGTAAAAGTGAGTGAACTACTAGATACACTTCCTTCTGTTGTGTCGGAACTACTGATCGGAATGCTCACATCCGAGGAGGGTTGTTTGGTCAAGCGAACCGTAAAAGTGGCGCTGTCTCCATCCTCTGCGGTATCACCACTAATGGAGGATACAATAAATCCTGGAGTTTCATCATCAATATTTATTATGTCTACAGCATGCGTCAGATTATTGTAATTGGTGTCGGTAGAACTGGATGTCAGTGCCAACTCAAAGAGTTGATTGCCATCGATAATGGAATCATTGCTACCGGTTACAGTAAGGGTTTGACGGCTGTTCCAATTGGTAGTTGTGAATGTGAGAGAGGAAGAGTCAACACTTGCTTCAGTTGTGTCAGTCACAGACGATTCCACTGTTACACTGGAAGTCGGTTGTTTCTTCAATCGAATCGTTACTGTTGCGGTTCCACCTTCTTCTGTCGTATATCCACTGATCGTTGATGCAATCAATCCTGCCGTTTCATCATCTCTATTGGTGACATTCACATCATCCGGATTAACGCCACTATAAGTTGAATCAGAAGAAGTTGCTGCTTCCAGAACGATGGTAAATGATTGATCTCCATCTGTGCTACTATCGTCTATGCCAGTAGCCAGGATAGTTTGTGGTGCTTGCCAATTATCAAGAGTGAACGTCAATGATGTCGGAGCAATAGAGCCTTCTGAAGCATCAGAACTGAAAAGATTGATGATCACATCAGAAGAAGGCTCACTCGTTAAGTGTACATAAAAAGAAGCTGTATCACTTTCTTCTGTAGTTTCCTCATCAATGGCAGCGACAAGAAATCCTGGTGTTTCGTTGTCCACATTGGTTGTACTCAGAGTATAGCTCAAACTATTATAGTTTGTATCATTCGATGTTGTGGCAAACACCAGGTTCAAGGCTTGGTCTCCATCCTGAATGCTGTCATCAACTCCTGTGATCTCAATCTTTTGAAGACCATTCCAATTAACAGAAGTAAAAGTTAAGGTTGATGGTGAAACAGTTGCTTCTGTGGCATCAGAGCTACTAATGCTCATGTAAACTTCGCTGGTGGGAGCTGTGTTTAATTTGGCGGTGACAATGGTAGAATTTGCTTCTTCCGTAATAGTGTCAGTGACATTGCTGATTTCTAACCCCGCACTATCATTGTCTTGATTGGTTATGCTGACATCACTCAGGCTGACCCCATTGAAAAGAGTATCAGAAGAACTGGCTGTTAAGCCAATGGTGAAACTGATGTCGCCATCTACCAGAGCATCATCAACTCCTGTCACTGTCACATGAAGAGGGATGAACCAATTATCAGAGGTAAACGTGAGAGAAGACGGTGAAACTGTGCCTTCTGTTGTATCACTGCTGATGAGGCTGATAGTGACATCACTGGTCGGACGGGAACTCAAAACAACAGAAAACGTTGCTTCTGTTCTATTTTCTCGTACATTACCACTGATTGCCCCCACAGAAATACCAGAAGTGGCAAAATTGACATTGGTGTTATTCCCACTGTCAGTCGTATTGTAATTGCTCAGTGTTCCTCCACTGACAGAAATATCTGTAATACTTCCTCCAGTGAGGCTCAGATTTGGAGTGCCATTGATGACTAAAGAGGCGGCAGACCCTGAGTTGTTAGAACCCAATGCTGTATTATATAGAGCCAGTGTGGCTCCTGTTTGAAATTCAATAGAGCTGCCGGCAGAAAAAAGGATATTGGAGCTGAGTGAGTAGGAATTGGAAGTGTCAGCATAAACAAGACCTTCAGCAATCACAGTCCCTCCTCCAAATGTTAATGTCCCTCCTGTGCTTGTTATTTGTCCCTCACTCATTGTCAGGGCAGAAGACAAGGTCAAATCAGAAGCATTTGTGATGATTTTTTCACTGGCGTTATCGATTGTAATGGTGTCATTGAAGGCCAAGTCTGTGGTTTGCCCTCCTAATGTCAGTGCATGATTGTTAAGATCCAAACTCCCCATGCTCAGACTGGTATTATGAGTGAAAGTTAAGTCACTGGTGATCTTTAGAGAAGTTGAGGAATCAGTGGTGACTGTGGCATTGCTGGTGTTGAAACTATTTCCCAGTGTTAAACTACTGCCCGTGATATCCAGTGTTCCTCCTGAAATCGTGCCGCCTTCAGAGAAAGTGATGGTTCCACCCGTGCTGGTGATTTCTCCACTGGTCATGGTTGTGGCTGCAGAAAAGGTAAAATTCCCACTATTGGTAATAATTTTTTCATTGGAATTATCAAATGTAACCGCATTGATTGTGGTTATATCAGTAGTTTCTGACCCGAAGGTAAGTGTTTGATTTGCCAGATTTAGTGTTCCAAGAGTCAGTGCGTTGCTAGTTGTTAGAGAAATGTCATTGGTGAGTGTAAACGTGGTGGAAGAATCGGCAAGAACAGTTGCACCACTGGCAGCAAGGTTTGCAGCCAGCGTCAATGTACTTCCCCTCAAATCAAGAATTCCTGTGCCTGGATCTAACGAACCATTGATTGTCAGGCTGTCTTCTATATCCAGGGCTCCATTACTGGAAAGGGTGAGTGTGGTTCCGGTGGGGATGGTCAAGGTATTGGCAATGCTCAAGGTACTGGCAATATCTATGTTAGAATTATTGGAATGCGTCAGGGTGCTAATGTTGAAGGCAGTATCGGCATCAATTTTTCCGGAATCCAACGCAACACCAATGGTAACAGTGTTGATCGTTCCTCCGGTTCCTGCAAGTTGCAAAATACTGCTGGCCGTGGATAATTGTACTTCATTTTGCAAAGTTCCCCCTCCACTCAATTTTAAGGTATTGTTACTGTTGATGCTACTGGTATTGTTAATGGTCAGTGTTTTACCATCAGCAATGTTGAGTTCTGCAGATTTATTGAGTGTGAGGTTTGTGATACTTGTATCTTCATTAACTCGGATACTACCACTGGTCAAGTCGGCATCAACAGAAACTTGGCTGATGTTTCCCGATCCATTCAATTCAAGAAAACTATTGAATTGATTCAAACTGATACTGTTCGTGTTTACAAAATTTCCGGTACCATTGATAGTCAGTGTATTGCTGTTGCCAATACTGAGGGTATTGCCTGAATAATTGACTGTAGAAGCCAGGGCAAAGGTCGAAGAGGAGCCAATTGTAATAGTACCAGAAATAGTTATTTCCTGGTTAATATCCAGAGTCCCTCCAAGGATCAAGTTGCTAGATATGGTTCCTCCACTTCCTGTAATTTGTAAGGTACCTCCACTTTGAACGGTGATGGAACCAGTGATAGGTCCGCTGGTGCCATCCCAACTGACAGTGTGACCACTTCGAATTACAAATTGATTATCAGGATTGGTACAAGCATCGTTATTCGAATAGGTACTGGTGGCTAACAGGCTTCCAGATGCCGAGCTTCTGCAAACAAAATAGAAATCCTGTCCTCCCACAAGACCGTCGATTGTTGTGGTAGAGAGAGAAGTGTCTGCTGTGCCAAATGCTGCGGTGATGTTGCTTAAAGTTGCCCGAATTGTATTGCCTTCTGTTAAAAACGTCCCTTGATCTGTCCTGTGTATAGTGACCGAGTTTGATTTAAAGTTATAGACAGCAATATGGCTACCCAAACTCACACTGGTGCCTATTGGAGATTCGATGGAATAATTTGTCAAAGTTTCGGCAGTCGATTCACTGACTTTACGAGAATAGGTAAAATAGATCTGTATGGATTTTGGAGAGGCAATGATATGACTGATATCTGGAGCAACTGTTGCCACACTGATCGTTCCAGTAGCACTATTATTGGGGCTGGAGAGAGAAACACCATCCGTTGTTTTTATATTACTGGTCGTGATGGTGTAGCTTTGCCCATGATTGCTGTAAAGGTCTACCCCCATGATGTATGCTTTTTTAAAACCATTGTCATAGAGAATAGAAGTATCCGTGATGTCTTTACTGGCCCCATTGACGGTTAAAGAGTAATTGGTAATATCGATTACATCTTCTGGGTCCATATCTCTGGAAAAACTCACTGCAATGACTTCTCCTGAATTATTGGAATTATCATGTTTTGTTGCAGTAGCAGAGATGTTGGGGGTGGCAGTGCTGGCTTCGCTCACGATACCATAAATCTTTTCAATGGTATCGATGATTGGGTTATTCGAATCTGAATTAAGAATGCCTGTTCCTAATGCCAATCCAAAGGTTTCTCCAGCAGTCAGTGATAATCCACTGATCACCAGTGTGCGAGAAGTTTCATTATAAGTAAAAGTTTTGTCGGATAAATCAACTGAAGATCCTCCTTGCAAGCTGCCACTCAGAAACTCACTTTTACCGCTGCCTTGATAAGTCGGATTGATTCTCAGGGTATAATTAGATGCAGTTTCAGCAGAAGATTCTGTCACAGGATGATTGAACAGGATAGTTACTTTTCCATCATCTGTGGCCAGGGCATGAGCATAGTCTCCATTGCTTTCGTTAATGGATGTACCAACTTTGCTGGATATGGTCAAATGTGTGGGAGTGCTGGAAGACGTAAAAGAGGTTTCGTAATTACCAACAATTGCCACTCCTGTCGTATCCACGACATTGGTTGCGAGCAAAATAGTCAGGCTATTTCCATTTGTCAGCGTATTTGTGCTGTTGGTAATGGTCAAAGTGTAGCTGGAACTGTCATAACTGTAACTACCTCCTGATAAAAAATTGTCTAATTCAGAAGAAGCAGTCCAGTTGGACGACTTGTTCACCGCATTGGCAGTACCATCAGCGAGCATGTCTTTTGAAAATCGAATGGTGATTTGGGTGTTTGTTGCTTCAAAAGATACGATTTGAGGAGGTGTGGAATCATCGCCTTCTGAAAGACCCAGAGCATTGGCTATGTTGATCCGACCTGCCCCAAAAAAACCATCGTAACCTGAAGGACCAAGGTCGTCTGCTGTGTTTTCCAGCAGGTTTTTCACTTCAGCTGGTGTGAGAGAGGGGTTTTGATCCAGGATCAGGGCGGCAGCCCCTGCCACAATGGGGGTAGCCATGGAAGTTCCAGAAAAAATATTATAACTGTTGTTTGCCTGTTGATCGGGACTGTAAATGGAATAGCCTGGAGCAGAAACACTCAAAGAGTTACCGTGACTGGTGAAAGGAGCCAGTGTGTCATCGGCTTTTGTTGCTGCTACCATGATTGCATCACTGGCAGAAGTGGGATAACTGGAAAGAGTGCTCGTATCATTTCCGGCAGAGGTAATCACGACGACCCCTGCCTCGACAGCGTCACGAACCGCATTGACGAGCAGGGAACTGAAACTGAGTTGATCAGGAAGATTGGAAAATACATTGGATGAGCCAAAACTCATGTTGATGATTTGTGCCCCGCTGGCTACAGCGTAATGGATGCCTTTGACAATATCCAGTTCAGAGGCCACTCCGGAGTTGGTAAAGACTTTAATTGCTAAAATCGTCGCATCGGGAGCAATTCCGACAGAGCCTGTTCCATCATCATTCGCTGCGGCAATTCCCGCAATGTGAGTACCATGTCCATCAATATCAGTCGGGTCATTGTCATCATTGCCGAAGTCAGGTCCCAACTGCAACTTTCCCGTCCCAGAAAATTCATTGTGTGTGGATAAGATGCCTGTATCTAAAATAGCGATAATGATGCCGCTCCCGGTAATGTTATTTTTCCAGGCAACATCGGCTTTGACCTTCTGAGGTGCCCATTGCAGGGTAGACAATTGTGTGTCGGTTACCGTGACCCCTGGAACAAAGGTAAAATTGGGCTGAACCACTTTCACTTCTGGCATCGATTGTAATAGGGAAACGGCTTGTTCCGGCAAAATATCAGGTGCAATTTGTAAACGTCGGATGGTTGTATTTAAAGCTGTTATTATTTTTTCAATCGGAAATCCAATACTGTATATCGCAGGAGGGAGGTTTGTGACACCGTCTACCAACTCAATCAGAATTTCTTGTTTGACATAAAGATCATCCTGTTTGAGACTTTCCATTTTTTTGGTTTCTGAAAATCCATCGAAAAATTCTTCGACGGCTTGTGCTTCCTGCGAACTGTCATCCCTCAGCAATTGGTCAGAAGTACGGCGTTTTGTTTGGGAAGAGGCTGTTTTTTCAGCACTGATTTGCACCTCTCGGCTGGTTTCCAGTGTTTCTCCTTTGTTGTTGACAGAACGTACACGGATGTAAATTCTATTGATATGTTGAAGATACCCCCATAAAGCAGCTGGTAATTCATAAGACGTTGTTGTGATTTGTTCTCCTCCATGCTCCAGTGTTGAATAAAAAATGCTGGAGAAATTATTGAGTGAAATATCTACACTATATAAGGAACCAAATGCTTTCCATACAATAGTTGGTTGCTCGGAGAGAATGGATTGGTTCGGAGGAGATGTGATATGATGGGATTGTGCAAACGCAGAAGTGTTGCTACACAACAGTAGAAACAAGGGCAGGACTAATTTGTAAAATGGTATGGCAAATCGCAAAGTATATTTCCTCCCCAGTTTTGTTTACGATCTTAAAATAACCCATAATTGCTACCTGAAAGATTTTTACCTTAAAACAGGATAATAGACAAGGGACTTACTTTATTCTTCTTCTGTCAACCCAAATGGTAGTTCAAGAAGTGAATACAAACTTTTGTGAAGTTTCATGTCTATTAATGGTTCCATTATTTTAAAATTCTAATATTTAAACATTATAAATTAAATATTATCATTTTGATTGCTTTCAATGAACTTTTGAATTACGCTGTTAATCATTCCTTATGACTATTCTGCAACACATTGCACTTGGCCTGTAAAACAATGGAAACTCCTCATTCTTATACAAATCGCCTGATTCACCAAAAAAGCCCTTATTTGCTTCAGCATGCACACAACCCCGTAGATTGGTATCCCTGGGGAACTGAAGCATTTGAGAAGGCAAAACGAGAAGACAAAATGGTGCTGGTGAGTATTGGTTATGCCACCTGTCACTGGTGTCATGTAATGGAACGGGAATCGTTTGAAGATCCAGTATTGGCCGAGTATTTGAACCAACATTTTGTAGCCATCAAAGTGGATCGGGAAGAGCGGCCCGATGTCGACAAAATATATATGGATGCACTGCATGCTTTGAATGAACAAGGAGGATGGCCACTGAATATGATGATAACGCCAGAAGGGGTTCCGGTTACAGGAGGTAC
Source organism: SAR324 cluster bacterium (assembly GCA_028282505.1). GTDB lineage: Bacteria > SAR324 > SAR324 > SAR324 > NAC60-12. The sequence goes on from JANQHV010000195.1 coordinate 22,202, forward strand.
TTACTTTCCGCCTGATAATCGCTATGGGAGACCTAGTTTCCGCAGTTTTTTGGAAATGGTAAACAATATTTGGCAAAATGACCGGCATCGCATCAACGAAATCTCCAAGGCCATTATGGAACATCTGAGGGGTATGGCCGCTCTAACTGTTCCAAAATTTCTTCATTTTGATTGGAGTGGAGAAGAACAGGCATTTAATATGTTCAAAAAAACCTTTGATCATAAAGAGGGGGGATTTCAGATGCAACCTCGAAACAAATTTCCTCCCAGTATGGGGTTGATGTTGCTTTTGCGTTATCATCAGCGGACTGGAGAAGCATTTGCCCTAGAGATGGTAGAAAAGACCTTGCAGAAAATGTTTCAAGGAGGGATTTATGATCAACTGGGTGGTGGCTTGAGTCGTTACAGTACAGACTACCAGTGGCTTGTACCACACTTTGAGAAAATGCTCTATGACAATGCTCTTTTTGTCTGGGTACTGATTGAGACGTTTCAAGTGACAAAAAATTCTTTTTACCGTGATGCCGCAAAAGATGTTTTAAACTATGTAGAGCGGGACATGCGCTCCCCTCAAGGAGGTTTCTATTCGGCAGAAGATGCCGATAGCGAAGGAGAAGAAGGGAAATTTTATGTTTGGAAAGAAGAAGAAATTTTGGAAATCCTTGGTTTGGAATTAGGCCGGCAAGCCATTGCTTATTGGGGGATTTCAAAGCATGGTAATTTTGAACATGGAACCAATATTCTCCATTGCCCCAATTCACTGGAACAGGTTGCCCAACAATTTGATCTTTCTCCTGAGTCCTTTGGCCAAAATATTGAAGAAGCCCGGCAGAAATTATTGGCAATTCGTACCAAAAGAATACGTCCTCTCTGCGATGATAAGATTTTATCTTCCTGGAATGGCTTGATGATTTCTGCTTTTGCCAGAGCAGCTCGGGTTTTTGCAGAACCACGCTACGGAGAGATTGCAGCGACAGCAGCTCAGTTTGTTTTTTCAGAGCTGGTTGATGAAAATGAGCGGCTGTTGCGGCGTTATCGGGATGGGGAATCCGATTATTTAGCGTATTTGTGTGATTATGCTCAATTGGCAACAGCTTGTCTGGATTTGTATGAATTTTCTTATGATCTGCGATGGTTTGAAAAAGCGGTTGGTTTGATCAAGCAAGTCAATGTGCTATTCAGAAATGAAACAGGTCCTTATTTTGACACGGGCGTGGATGCAGAAAAACTGATTGCACGCAATATGGAAGGGTATGATGGAGTTGAGCCTTCTGGCAATAGTGCCTTGGCCCTTCTGTTTCTAAAACTCGAAGCTTATGGTCTCTCTTCCTCCTATTTTGCAGATGCGGAAAGAATTTTAGGTGGATTTCATCAACATCTGATCAAAGCGGGACTCAGTTTTGCGGCCATGCATTGGGCTTTGCATTTTATGCTGTCTGGTCCCAAGCAGGTGGTCGTGGTTGGAAAACGAGGAGATCCAGAAACTGAATCTTTATTACAGGTGGTTCGCCAGGAATTCTATCCAAACATTGTGACAGTTTTTGTACCAGTTTCAGACGTCTCAACAGTAGCAGCAACCATTCCTGTTGCTGCCCATCGAGAAGCCATCAATGGGCAAGCCACTGCTTATGTTTGCCAAAACCAAGTCTGTCAATTACCAATCCATACTCCAGACACTTTGCGGGAGCAACTGAATCAAAAAATTGTCACTTAGCGTAATCTTAAGCATATCATTTCACTCTTTTTCAAGAATTCGAACAGCAATGCCAAACGACCTTTATACTGCATAACGGTTATGATAAGAGGGCAGATGACAAAGGCTAAATGATACGCTCTTGATTGACAACGTGGATCAGGCATTGTACGCTATTGCTTCATAGTGATCGTTGTTTCACTCCAATGGAGCCAGCAATGCGTTACTTTTTGTCAATAGGTGGTATTTTTTTCCTGATGGGATGCCTTTTACTATGGGGCAATCCATCACAATTGGCATTTGCGCAAACTTCTACACCGTTGCTGACTCGCGCAGATGAATATTTTCAAAAGGGGGAGTATGAAAATGCACTGCCTCTATATGAAATGGCTCTGAAAACCAATGTTGTCGAAGGAACCATTGGAGCCAGCCTCACTTGGACAATGCTGGGGCAGTATGCCAAAGCAGAAAAAATTTATCGTGATGCGCTAAAAACCTTTCCTCAAAATCCCCACCTCCTTTCTCAACTGGCTAATATCCTTGTTCAAACTGGAAATTCGGGAGAAGCTCTTCGTATTTTAAAAGGGGTGGTCCAGCAATCCGATCCTTCCATTCGTAGTTTGGTAACGTACGGTCAATTACTTCAGTTGCGTGGCCAGCGTGAGGAAGCCATTCCTTATTTTGAAAAAGCGATTGATGCTTATAATCAGGGAAAAGTCTCTCTATCTGAGGAACTGGCTCAGGTTGCGGTAGCTGGTTGGATCTTGGAGCATTATCATGATGCCAATCATTTATTCAGAGAAATTATCCAAGTGGCTCCCGATAATCTGGAAGCTCAAGTTTTATGGGGAGATCTGTTCCTCGAAAAATACAATCAAGCAGATGCTCAACTGTCTTACCGTGAAGTTTTAAAGCAAAACGAGCGATACGTTCCCGCACTTGTGGGGATGGCCAAAACCCTGCCAGAGAGCGGTGCCAAACAATTATTGGAACAGGCCCTCTCTGTCAATGAAAACTCTCTTGCGGCCTTAGATGCTTTAGCGGAAATCTATATCGAAGCAGGGCATTTTGAAGAAGCTAAAGCTTATCTGAATCAAGCATTGGGTGTAAATTCTGAATCATTGACGACGAAAACCTTATTGGCTGCCATTGCTTATCTTGAGGACAACCATACAGAGTTTGCTCAAATTGAAAAAGAGATTCTTCAATTCAGTCCAGGCAACAGTCAATTTTATACAAAGATTGCTGAAATGGTGGGGCGTAAATACCGTTTTGTCGAATCTGTTGAATTGGCTCGTCAGGCTGTCAAACTCAATCCTCAAGACTGGAAAGGATATACGGTATTAGGCATGAATCTTCTCCGCTTGGGAGAGGAAGAAGAAGGGCGTATTCATTTGGAACGTAGTTTCCAGAAAGATCCTTTTAATGTTTGGACCATGAATATGCTCAAGGTTTTGGATGTTCTGTCGGGTTATGAAAGAAAAGAGACAGAAAATTTTATTGTTAAGCTATCTCAGAAAGATGCCAAAGTACTTTGGCCCCATTTAGAGCCATTTTTAAATAAGGCTTGGATGACTCTAACCAAAAAATACAATTTTGTTCCTGAAAAACCAGTTTTGATTGAAATTTTTGAAAAGCATGAAGATTTTGCCGTGCGTACATCGGGATTGCCCAACATTGGGCCTTTAGTGGGGGTCTGTTTTGGCAAAGTCATCACTCTCGATTCACCCAGTGCTTTGAAAAGTTTTGCCAACTGGCAGGAAATCGTGTGGCACGAATTTGTTCATGTGATTACCCTCCAGATGAGCAAAAATCGTCTCCCTCGTTGGCTTTCTGAAGGGGTTTCTGTTTTTGAGGAACATCAAGGTCAACCAGAATGGGGTAGAAAACAAGATCTGGACTTAGTGAAAGCGTTCAACCAGGGGAAAATTCTGAACATGCATCAATTGGTGGAAAGTTTTTCCAAAGCAACCTCTGCTGAAGAATTGAATTTTGCCTATTACCAATCGTTTTTGGTGGTGGAATATATTGTGGAGCACTATGGATTTGAATCTTTAAAAAGGCTCATTTATCAGTATGGAACCGTCAATGACATGGAAGAAATCTTCTGGGCTGTCTTAAAACAATCTCTATCAAAGTTTAACGAAGATTTTTTGAACTGGATTGAAAAACGTGTCCAGACCATCAATGTCTATGTGCACCAGGATGATCCAAATGATCAAGGAGACTCACATGGACATGGCATGCGACGTAACAAGCTGGCTTCCTACGAAGCCTGGAATGAGGAAGTTCTCTTGAAAATTATGCATGACCGTGTTCAAGCCCAACCCCGTGATTTTTTGGCTCACTTTCAATTGGGAATACTGCTTTATCGAGCTAAAGACCATGAAGGAGCGATTAAACACTTGGAGATTGCGAAACAATTGATACCAGAGTATGGCGCTTATCCCAGTCCACATCAAATGCTGGCAAATCTTTACCGGGAACGTGGTGAAGAAAGTTTGATGTTGCGTGAATTAAAAGATTTAGTGCAATTCCAGCAACATGAATTCGATACTCCTTATCAATTGGCAAAGGTCGCCCATCAAGAGAACAAACTTACAGAAGCGATTTATTATTTAGAGCGTGTTTTGGCAGTCAATCCATACCATCTCGATGTTCATATGAGGTTAGCCGAAATTGCTGTGGCACAAGCCGATCATGAAACAGCGATCCGGGAATATGAAATATTGACTTTTTTAGATACAGCAGACCCTGCTCATGCCCATACCAACCTGGCTGGTGCTCTTTTGCGTGCAGGGAAACGGGGTGAAGCCAAAAAACAGGCACTGATTGCTTTAGAAATTGCCCCCACTTATGAACAAGCCCAGGAGATTCTGCTGGATTCTCTTGAAGCAAAATAGACTAAAATGAAAGTTTTCTTTTCCTTTATTTTATTTCTTAGTTTTTCAGGGTTTATTTTTGCCCAGACGTTGTCCAATAAAATCGGTGCAGCCGGAGATGAGTTTACCTTTATCCGGATTCAATATGACAGTGTGGGAGGCGACCTGGAAGATTTTGGGGGTTGGGATACCTGGAGTATTGATTACCCGGATGCTGATTTCAATTTTCTACGTGGTGTGACGCGATTGACCAATGTACACATCAATGCAGAACCGGCTGTGTTGAGACTCGATGATGACCGAATTTTTGAATACCCATTTCTCTATATGCTGGAGTTGGGACGTAATGGTGGGCCTGCTTTCTCTGAAAAAGCGATTCACAATTTACGGGAATATCTGTTGCGAGGGGGATTTGTGCTCGTTGATGATTTTTGGGGAGAATATCAGTGGGATGTTTTTGAACGGGCATTTTCTCGAATATTTCCGGATCGTCCTATGGTCAAACTGGAAAAAGATCATCAAATTTTTCACATTTTTTATGATATCGATGGAGCCCAACGCATACCAGGAAGAGGATTTTGGAATCCTGATGCTCCCCCTGTAAACCGGGCGATTCTAGATGATGAAGGACGTGTTATGGTGCTAATCAATTGGAACTCGGATATGGGTGATGGTTGGGAACATACTTATGACCCTGGTTATCCAACCCAATATGCCAATTTAGCTTACCAGTTGGGAATCAATTATTTAATTTATGCAATGACTCATTAGCAAACTGAAAGGAAAAATGATTGTTCAAGGACAGGAAAACCAAGATGATCTGGCTCTGGTCACTCGTATGAAAGAAGGGCGGGAGGAAATGGTGCGTCAATTGAAAAGGGTCATCATTGGTCAGGATGCGGTGATTGAAGAGGTGCTCACGGCTTTATTTGCAGGAGGTCATTGTTTGATCACGGGTGTTCCCGGATTGGCCAAAACACTTTTGATTAAGACGATTGCGGATATTCTTCAATTACAATTCAACCGGATTCAATTTACGCCGGACTTGATGCCCGCTGATGTAGTAGGAACCGAAGTCGTTGAAGAAGATCACAA
>JANQHV010000474.1 GCA_028282505.1 SAR324 cluster bacterium
GTTGCGAAAAATCGATCTCATTGAGCGGATTTTTGAGAAAATTTAAGGCGAATAGCCGGCCTATTTAACGAAAATTTTCTCAAAACAGACGCCAATGAGACGGTTTTGCAGCAGAATCAGGTTTTTCAAACAGGTTCTCAGGTCGGGAAATAAAATACGGTTCACTTTTTAGATGCAATAAGGGGGAATGGAGTTAAAATCAACTTTTAGTGACCGTTTTAAAAAGATCCAGCTGGTCCACAATTTTCTTCCGAAGTACATTTCCCAATTGCAATATAACCACGACATTCGGCATCGGGTTGTAAGGCTCCCAGATTAGCTGTGACCTCAGCTCTAGCGCGCTCACAAGCATCCTGATATTTACCTTCATAAATGTTACTCCTCCATCGGTACTGTGTGTTGCACTTGGCGGGAGCATCATGGCGAAGATACCCTTCGATGCACCAGCCAGTAGCCGCCTCACCACCTTTACCTTTCTTTTCTTTGGACGACGACTTGCTGCCTGGCATTTTCCCTGAAACCATTGACCCAATTATTCCTTCGAACTTCGATGGAAATGGAAAACGGGTTGTATATTGATAGGAAACCTGCCAATTTGGGGTCGATCCAAGATTTTTGATTTGTTTGGGAAGTTTCATATGCTGTCCTCTTTATAGATGATTTGTCGATTGTTTTTTGCCCATCTCCTGTTGCTGAGGGCCCTGTTTTTGACGGTCCACTTTCGAAAGGGAAGAAGAACTATCATTAATCAAGGTCAATTTAGTAGTTTTTGAAAAAATAAACTTGGGGGATTCTACGAAAAACTTGGGTAAATTGAGGATTTATGTCAAATTGCGTTTAAATAATCGTTGCCAGAAAGAGTTTTTTTGATGGTACGCCGAAGTGGCTTGTCGAAGAATCTCGTTGTGATTGGCAAATTCCTGGTTCCAACAGGCTACAATATTGTACTGGAAATCAGATGGTTTTTGTTGTATGAGATGGCACAAAAAACAAATCATCACTTTATGAGCTTATCCCGAACCTGGGTAAATATTAAGGAATATGCAGGCAAAGAATGATAGACCGGCTCAAAAAGCCGTCGTGTTATTGAATTTTGGAGGCCCTCGCAATTTAGAAGAGGTTGCTGATTTTTTGTATGAGATTTTGCGAGATCCCAATGTAATCCAGTTGCCCTTTCCGCTCTGGTTGCAAAACCGTTTTGCCCGTCGGATATCCAGCAAACGTGTGGTAGAAGTGAAAGAGCAATATCAGCAACTTGGAGGAAAATCTCCTATTGTGGAAGCCACTGACCAGCAAAGTCAACAACTGACGGCTGCTTTGCAAAAACAGGATTGTCATTACAAAATATATGTGGCCCATCGCTACCTGGCCGGCCATGCAGAAAGTGTGGTGAAGCAAATAATGGAGGATCGGATTGAACAAATCTATACCATCCCCATGTACCCTCATTATTCTTATGCCACGACAGGTTCTTCTCTGGAGCAATTGCATGATCTGTTGAAGCAGCAAGGTTTTCGAGGCACCATCCAAGTATTGCGCTCTTATCCCAACCACCCCTATTATGCTGAAGCACTTTCAGATTTACTCAATCAAACACTTTTGGAGCATTCACCAATCCCTGAAGAAACGTTAATCTTGTGTTCTGCTCATGGTCTTCCTCAATCTTATGTAGATAAAGGTGATCCGTATTTGATGGAATTATGGGCGACTGTGGAGAGTTTACGTAAGCAATTCCCGCAATGGAAATTTCAGCTTTGTTTTCAGAGCCGTGTCGGTCCGGCTAAATGGTTACAACCTTATACAGATGAATTGATTCCACAATTGCCTAAACAAGGGGTGCGCTCCATTGTTTTTGTAGCGCTGAGTTTTGTGAATGATCACCTGGAGACACTGTTTGAAATCGATCATACTTATTTTGAGTTGGCCCGGTCGGTGGGCTTGACGCCTTACCGTGTTCCTGCTCTGGAAACCCATCCGCGTTTTATCGAACTGCTCTGTGAACAAACCCTGCTATGGGATCAAGGCATCCAAGGAGTCGAACTGCCTCCCCTTCTTCCTCCCAGTCAACAATTCCAGCGTTCCAGTCAATGGATTCTCTACAGCTGGTGCATAACACTCCTGATTGCACTGCTTTATGCAGTTGCATGAATCATAATTGAGCCACAAAGATCACGAAGTGACACAAAGGATTGTTCATTATTAGTGCAGAAAATCAGAATAAAGTATCAAATAGCTAATTTTGCTCCAAGGGACACTTGTTTATGAATCGCTGTAATTAGTGTTCCTTCATGGGGGTCCGACCTTTCGGCTTGGTGGCTAATCATTCCCTGTTATTTTTCAAAGCCCATTCCATTTGGGTGAAGATACCGCGCAGCATGTCAACTTCAGTAGAGGAAGGAGTTGCCCGGTATAACAGATGACGGAATTTATTCATCCGTGCAGCTTGGGTGTGGGGATACAGATAGCCAATTTCCAATAAAAGAGCAGCCATCTGTTCCAGATAAGCATCCATTTCTCCTAATGTTGCCGGTTTTTCTTCAATTGTTTCAGGAACCGCCAGGCAGGATTGTTGGAAGAGTTCATAACAGCACAAAGCCACCGATTGTGCTAAATTGAGCGTGGGATATGCAGGATTGGCCGGAATCGTCATCCAGCGTTGGGCCAGTTGGAGTTCCGCATTGCTCAGTCCTCGTTCTTCGTTGCCAAAAATCAAGGCTGTCGGTTGGTCAATTTCCAAAAGCCAGGGCAATGTGGTTCTAGGAAATTCCAGGGGTCTGGCAAATGTACGCTTTCTCGCTGTGGTGGCTACCACTCGTGTACAATCAGCCAATGCTTCCTGTAAAGACGAGTGGTGTTGTGCTGTTTCCAGGATATCCTGGGCATGCACAGCCATCTTTCGGGCATCCCTGCACAAAGGATCACACTGGGGATTGACCAAAACCAGTGTGGTTGAACCAAAATTTTTCATCACCCGTGCAATAGAACCAACATTCAATGGCCCTTCTGGCTCCACAAGAATGATTCGTATCTGCTCAATCTCCATCCTTACCTTACACTATTCTGCATGAGTAAGATATTGCTCCAGGGCTTCTGTCACTACTTTATTAAGATTCATCCCTTTTGCTTTGGCATGGAGTGTTGCTTTACGATGCAGGTCACTGCCAGTACGTACATTGAAACTCCCTCTAAAGGATTGATCTGGTTCGGTTCCTTCATCTTGACAAAGCTCTAAATAATCATCAACGGCCTCTTCAAAAGCCTGTTTCAAACCTTCGACATCTGTACCTTCATAGTTCACAAGGCTCTTGATATATTCTATCTTTCCAAAAAATACCTGGTCTTCATCACTATAGTGTACCGAACCATAGTATCCTTTATATTGCATCATATCTTTCATAACAGATCCTCCTGTTTTAATGTTTCCAATATTTGATCGATGGCATACTGCTTTAGAACATTCTGAGGATGGGGTTTGTGTAAAGTAATCGTTGCTGCTGAAGGATGAACAAATCTCCTTCTTGAACCTCCTGTTTTTCCTGTTTTGACTTCTTGATAACCTAATGCTGTGAGCAATCTGGCTAGTTCATCCCATTTGAAATCTTTGGGACGTTGCTGTAATTTAGCAATCAGTTTCTCTTTTCGAGTCATGAATTTCCTTCTTGAAAAGAATCTTAGTGTAGGAGATTCTAAATTAAAAAGCAACTACATTTAGTTGCAAATAATTTGAATTGAAATGATTGATTTGCCGATATTACAGACCAAGTCAACAATGAATCATTTTCCCCCATTAGGATTCACCTTGTTTGACATTTCCTGAAGGATTTTTCCTAGATTATCCAATCCATCTTTCATGGTTCCATCCAGGGATTCGAGTGTCTGTCCTAATGCTTTGACAGCTAGGGTATTCTCATCCATTTTGCTGTTCATTTCCGTGAGCCTTTCATTCATGTCTGTACGAAGCTGCACGATTTCCGTTTTCAGCGCCTGGTCTTCTGCTTCAAGTTCATTGATTTTCTCGACTAAAATATGGATGATCCCTTTCTTGTCCTGAGAGGAACTGATTTTGACTTTTTCCATGTTTATCCTTTTTTTGATAAGTTTGCAATAACTCACATAATGGATTGCCTGGTAGTCAGAAAGACATGATTATATTTTCGGCCACTTGAAATTGTTGCTCCCCTTACCAAGAGAGTAGGCGACCTTCGGTTAGGAGGGGTTAGTGCTATACTACAACCTCCCCTACCCCCTCCTTGCCAAGGAGGGGAAATCGTTTCTACACAATTAGCCAAAAATATGACCAACCCTTAGTCAGAAAGAGCAAAGTGCTTCAACATTATATGCTAAATAACAAAAGTGCTCAAGCGAGCTTTACGGGCTTCCCAGTCAGGCATACAACGCGATAATAAACGGTAATAAGCCGGTGTATGATTGTGGATGCGAAGATGACACAACTCGTGCATGATCACATATTCAATACACAGCAAGGGTGTTTTGATCAAATCCAGGTTCAAGATAATATTCCCTGCTGGTGTACAACTTCCCCAACGTCGTGCCATTTTCTGGATAGAAAAACCGGGCAGTTCTATTAGTAAAGATGAGGTGCTGGCGAGACACCAGTCCAGCCGTGCCTGAAATACCTTTTGTGCCCGTTTCCGATACCACTGCTCAATCAATGATTTGATGTGAAGCCTGTCTTTGGGTTGGGGGGTGTTGACCATCAAAAATTTTCCTTTGAGTTTCACCGATTCCTCGTTTTGATGTTTAATCTTCAGCCGGTATTGCCGTCCCAGGTAGTGATGGGTTTCTCCACTAACAAACTGTTTTTCTTTGGGTAATGGTTGAAACAGTTCAAAATGAGCCCGTTGCCTGGCAATCCAATTGGCCCGCTTTTTCACTTTGGACAAGACCGCTTCCATACCGTGCCCATTGGGAGCAATGACCTCGACTTTCCCTTCTGGATAAACACTAATGGTGAGCCTTTTTCGCTCCTGGAACTCCACATCAAAAGGAATCAGATCGCTTCCATAACGGAGCACGTACTGTTCATTCTGAGAAACGATTGAAATCATGCGGGGTACCTCACACGAGCAATATCCAGACAGTGTTCAAGGATGTGATCGATATCTTCAAACGTCAGATCGAATGGATGCTCGTCTTTTAAGTCAAACAGATAGTCTTCAATGGCGGTTTTCATCCGATTTTCCACATCTTGATTATTGACCCAGTTGACAATGCGCAGGGCTTTGATAATTTTGTCAATGGCCAGGCTTGCGTCTGCGCCAATCTCATGGGGGTCAAACGATTGGTTCGCATACTTATCAAATACTTCTACGATGCTTCCATAAAATGCTTTGGGGACATCATGGTGTTGCAGTTTTTCGGGAATGTCATCCCCAGTACGGTTTTTGACGTTCTCATAAAATTCTGATACTTTGCTGAAGTACTCCGCAGTGGTCAATCGTTGCTGTCTGAAGTCTTCAATGGCCTGTTCCAGCAGTTCAGAAAATTTTTTATAAAATACGGGATCGGCTTCCATGCGTTCCGTGATGGTTTTCTTGGTTCGATGGGCAATCGTGTCCGCTTTGGAAGCAAGACTATTCAATTTTTCCACTTCTTCGGCAAAGGCTTCTACATCGAAAATATTCACCAGTTCCGTAATCACTTCAACCTCACCGGTCCCGACATGAGTATCGAGGAGTTTTTGAATTTTTCCTTCGTACTCTTTAAAATCAATGGCCTCAGAGTATCGTTTGCGCACAGAAGCACGTAATTTCATAAAAAAACTCAGGTCTTTTTTATACTTTTGTAGTTTGTCTTCAGGAGTATTTTCCAGAAATTTTACTGTTGAGAGGGCAATGCTTAAAGTACGCGAATAAAGGGAAAGCCGCTCTTTGAACTTGGTACGCAACGCTTCATCACCGAGCAGCAATTCGTACTCTTCGGCATCTCTCGTATTTTTGATGGTTTTAAAAATATCCCACAGGTCTGAATGACGTTGTGGCAGTTTATTCACTTCTACATCGATTTCATTGAGAACCTGACACAAGTCATCTAAACTGTCTTCATCAAATTCAGATAAGTTGCCATAGATGTCCATGGCTTGATCAAGATTTTGTAAAACCCCACGATAGTCAAGAATGTAACCAAAATCTTTTCCATCATACAGGCGATTGACACGAGCAATGGCTTGCAAAAGCGTATGGCCTTTGAGCATTTTGGTGAGATACAGTACCGTATTGCAGGGAGCATCAAACCCAGTCAGCAGCATATCCACCACAATAATGATTTCGGGTTTATCTGCTTTTTTGAATGAATTGATGATCTGTTTTTTGTACTCCTTTTCATTACCAAACCGTAACATCATTTTTTTCCAAAATGCATGGACGGCATCGGGATTGTCGCCGTTCACTTCTTGATTGCCTTTACGGTCATCCGGTGGAGAAATCAATACTTCAGCATCCACCATCTCGAATTGATCCAGGTACTTTTTATACAACAAGGCCGTTGATTTATCCTGGGTCACCAATTGAGCTTTATGCGAAGTACTCTGCCAGGTATCCTGATAATGAGTGCTGATGTCCCAGGCGATGCGCATCACCTTTTGCTGGGCTTTATTGAGTTGTTCTGTTGTTGAAAACTTTTTCTTTAAATCGGTCTTTTGGTCTTGCGAAAGGTTCCTGGTGATGCGTTCAAACCAGGCGTCAATCGACTCACTATCAACTTTTTGATCAACATGTCGGCCTTCATAGAGCAGAGGAACCACCGCTTTGTCAGCAACCGCCTGACTGATCGAATAAATGTCGATCAATCCTCCAAAACGCACCAAGGTGTTCTTTTCTTTTTTCAGGATGGGGGTGCCTGTGAACCCAATGAAGCATGCATTGGGCAAAACTTTGCGCATTTTGGCATGAAGCTCACCATACTGTCCACGATGGCCCTCATCAACCAACACAAAAATGTTGGGATTCTCATTGCGCACACCGCTGGGGCCAACGGCTGCTTCAAACTTGTCAATCACCGTTGTGATGATTTGTTGCTTATGCCCGGCGATCAATTCAGAGAGATGCGTTCCGGTTCTTGCCTGGACGGGCTCGGTGCCACAGTGGCTAAACGTTTTATAAATTTGATCATCCAGGTCCACCCGGTCGGTGACCAGAATGATCTTAAAATTATCCAGTTCTTTGTCCAGGGCCAGTCCCTGTGCCAGAAACACCATAGTCAGGCTTTTGCCAGAGCCTTGTGTGTGCCAGACCACTCCCCCCTGGCGTCTGCCATCTTCCTGAAGCTGGTGGATACGCTTCAAAATCATTTTCACACAAAAGTACTGCTGGTAACGGCAAATCTTTTTTTCGCCGGCGTCAAAGAGGGTGTAGCGGAACATGATTTCCAACAGTCGTTCTGGACGGCATAAGGCATGGATTGCACGATCTTGAACCGTGACCTTCCGGTATAAAATTGAGTACTCTGCTGCCGCCTCACGGACCCCCAATTGGTTGTAGATTTGGTTTATTTCGTCTTCACTCAACTTTGTACTGATTGCAGTCTGAACATCAGCTTCCGTGTCTTCCTTTTCTTTCCACACAGCCCAAAACTTTTCAGGAGTTTCCACGGTTCCATACCTGGCTTCATTTGTGGAAATCACCATGAGCAATTGTCCATACATGAACAGCTTGGGGATTTCATCAGGGCGTTGATTTCTCAAGTGTTGACTGATCGCTTCTTCCATTGCGTCCTTGATGTGAGGGGCTTTACACTCAATCACACACAAAGGAATACCATTGACAAAGAGGACAAGATCGGGTTGACGGAAATCATGACTGCCTGTTTTTTCGACTCGAAACTCCTCGGTGACATGAAACACATTATTCTTCAGCCACGTCTGCGGATTCCAGTCGATGTAATGCAAGGGGAAACTCTTGGTATCTCCATCAATGGTTTGTTGCATGCTTCTGCCCAGGCACAGCAAATCATAAATCTTTTCATTAGTGCGTACCAGGCCATCAAAAGTAATTTCTTTGAGGGTTTGAATGGCAGAAAGAATATTGCCTTCACTGAATGGGTATTCCTGGCCTTTGAAGCGGATTTTGTTCAGTTGACGCAACTGTGCTGACAGGATTGGCTCCAGTAAGACCGCATTGCTCCTGCCCCCACGCAACTGTTTGACTTCCGCAGGAGCCAGGTAGGTATAACCGAGGTTTTTCAACAGACGGAGTGCTGGAATTTTTGAAATCTCATTTTCTTTCAATGAGGGTGTGTCCATCTTCAATCTCCTGTGTTTTCAATTCTTTGCTTTGCTGTCTCAATTGCTTTATGCAGGTGTGCTTGCAATTTTTCTTTAGGAGGTAACACCGTCAGATATTCAGCAACATGAATACCAGACTTGTCCAATTCCAGTAGTTCAATTTGTTCTGACTTTTTACCAGTACATAGAATGATACCGAGAGGGGAGGCTTCCCCTTTTTCCCGCTCATGCTTATCAAGCCACCGTAAATAAAGTTCCATCTGTCCTTTATATTCTGGCTTAAATTTTCCTATTTTGAGATCAATCACTACCAAACGTCCTAACTTACGGTTGTAAAAGAGGAGATCAATGTAAAAATCGTCGCTGTCGATTTGGATACGTTTTTGGCGAGCAATGAATGAAAAGCCAGAACCCAGTTCCAATAGGAATGATTCTAGTTCTCGCAGAATCGCATCTTCCAGATCTGTCTCGACATACCGGTCCTTCAATTCCAAGAAATCAAGAACGTAAGGATCTTTCAAGACAAGGGCTGGTGACGGTGGTTCTCCTTCCCGCAGATTAGAAATTTCTTCTTCAATCAATTTTTCAGGCTGACGAGAAAGAGCCGTTCGTTCATACAGCATGGAATCAATCTGCTTATGGAGCGTGCGGACACTCCAACGCTCTATTCGACACATCTCTGCGTAAAACTCACGTTGCAGAGGCTCTTCAATCGGTAAAAGTTCTCGAAAATGAGACCAACTCAATTGTCGTGACAGTGTCACGACAATTTGTTCTTCATGAAATGCTTCGGAAAATTTGACCATTCTGGTTAATGCAGAATAACCAAAACCTTTCCCATAATCTTGGGTCAATTCTTGCGACAGTGTGGCAAGAATTTCTTTTCCATATTCCGCTCGTTCATTTTTTAGAATTTCTTTTTGTATTCTTTTACCAATATGCCAATACAGCATGGTCAAACCCGCATTAACGGCGACTGTTACCGCACGGCGTGACTCTTCAATCAGTGACCGCAGGTCAGCCAGCAGCGTTTTCTGATCCTTCTCCAATTTGTTTGGTGATTTTTTCTTGCTCATTGGTCAAAATCCATTGTCAGTTGCTCAGTCACCCTTTTGGCAGGTTGCTCTGTCCGCACACGCTTCTTGCCAGTCAGCAGTTGTTGCATGAGACCAGTTTTTTGGAGTTTGTATTGACCTAAAATAATCCACAGCTTTTCAATTTCAGTATCTATTGTCTCTAATCCTAATGCTATTTGTTCTTGTTCTACAACGCTTGGTATTGGCAATTTCAAATTTAAAAGGTCTTTTTTTAGAATACCTTTAATGGCCGTTCCCTGATTATATTTTAAAAGTAATTGAACTAATCGAAGTATCTGATAAGCAATATAATTTGTTCTGACATTATTTGATTCAATAGTAATACTTTGGAAATCTTGGCTCGTACACAAATCACAATCGTTGATGGCAACTTTTCCAACTCCCACTCGAGAAACAACGAGTACACTTCCTTTAGGAATCAGATTGGTTGCTGAGTTTTCAATGGCCTCCAGGGTGATGAATTTTTGCTTATTTATGGATTTTAAATTTCCTTCTGATAAGTCAGAACTCGAAATCCATGGAGTATTTCCATTCCAGTAATTCTTATTTTTAGTTTCAGGAGTTCCTCCTGAAATAACTTTTCCTATCTTTTCTAATTTTATTTCTTTCCAAGGCTTTGTAAAATGTGGAAACCGACGTTTCCCGGTCAAAAGTTGTTGCATGAGTCCTTTTTTGAGTTTCTGTTTGTCAGCAATCAATTCTTCTGTTTGTTTAATAGCTTGATCCCAGGTTGATAAAATCTTTGCTATTTTTTGTTGTTCGGGGAGTGGGGGCAATGAGACTGGAATTTTGGAAAAATCTTTGTAATAGAGGCGAAGACGATCTTTGGTTAATCCGTAAGAGTACGCCCAAAACAAATAGATCATCCGTGGGGTTTTGAACCAATAACTGGCAAACTTTGAATCAATCTCTTCATTAGCAGATAAGACAATGTATGCCGGACTGACAATGCCATCGTGAGTGGCAACTCCGGATGCTCCCTGCCACATCCGCATCATATTGTAAGCAAGATCTCCTTTCTTGATTAACAAATGTTTCTCTGGAGATAGATTTGTATCTGTTTTCCGTTCCAGGGAATCACGGTCAACTAAACCATTATTAAGGGTAACGGACATAACAGGCAATCCAAGTTTTCCCTGTTCCCGACGATTTTTAAATAAATCACCAAGAAGATGAGTGTAACCCTGTTTCATAACCCCAACTCCTTCAGATATCCGGCCATCTCTTGGCGAGTGGTGGCCAATTCGGCTTCGATTCGTTCAATTTCTTTTTGGACGGCAGGAATGTCAATTTTCTCTTCCTCCTCAAAAGTGTCCACATAGCGGGGGATGTTCAGATTGAAGTCATTCTCCTGGATTTCTGCAAAGGTAGCCCGATACGCATACTTATCAATGGTTTGAAAAGTCTCGACGGTGTCCACAATTTTTTGAATATCCTGGGGGCGCAATTTGTTTTGATTGGTGGCTTCCTGAAACTCACGGCTGGCGTCAATAAACAAGACGTCCTGACTGCTTTTCCCTTTATCAAAAACAAGGATGGCGGCAGGGATACCGGTTCCAAAAAAGAGTCCTGCCGGTAAGCCAATCACCGCTTTGAGTAAATTGTCCTCGATCAGATGAGTACGAATCTTTCCTTCTGCTCCGCCCCGAAACAGCA
>JANQHV010000530.1 GCA_028282505.1 SAR324 cluster bacterium
CTGGAAGAAGCCAAGGCTGTGAAGATTTCAGAGTTTGATTTGAAATGGAAACGGGAAGAGCATTATTCGCCAAGACAAGGGAGCGTAATTTGGATGGGAGGATGGTTGGGAAAGATGGTCTTTCGAGGTAACCTCACTCCTTTTCTTCCTTTGTTTGAGCTAGTGCGACAGGTTCACATCGGGAAATCGACCAGTTTTGGTTACGGCAAGTTTCATTACGAAATAATTGAATGAAGGCACCATGACATCACCCAACCTCAATCAACAAGAAATCATTCTGGCGGCCTTGCTTTATGACTTGGAACCCTTTCGAAAAACCCTGGAAAATCAGAATGGACAAGATATCAGTTCGCTTGAGAAATGTTTGAGTGAGTGGCCAACTCCTACCGGTTGTAACTCGGCCAACATCGCGAAAATTGTGCAAGACGCCTATCAAGACCAGCCTGAAAGCGAAGAAGGGAAATTGATCATCGAAGCGTCTTTGACCGCTTTTGGCTTAAATTATAAATCAGGAAGCACTGTACCAAGAAAATTTGATCAATTTTCAGGGCTGCGAAGCGTTTTTGAAGAAATCGCCCTGGAGAAAAACCTACACACACATCAAAGCTCATGGCGGTATCCTTTGATCACCCTGGATAAGAATTGCTATCCAGAAAAAGATTCTGAAAACGGTGAAAAACTTCGCTCTGAAATTCCCTTGTCGAAAGTCGATTGGATCGAACATTGGCGCAACTTTCAGACCGATCTCAATAATCGGAAAGAAAAGTGGGCTTCTTTGTCTTTTTCCAATTATCTTGGAGCATTGCTAGCCTTTCTTGAAAATTACTGGTGGTGTTTGCCCTCAGCGGGGTCCAAAGACATCCTTGATGTCTCTTTGTATGATCATGCTTACCTGACCGCCGCTTTGGCTCAGGCTTTGTGGCTTCATCGACAAGCCCGTGAACAACAAAATAGCCCCGATTCCCAAGAACCGTTCATTCTATTGGGTGGAGATTTATCGGGAATCCAGGATTATATCTTCAATATCGATCACTCGTTCTCGGCAGGAGTCTCCAAACTGTTTCGCGCTCGTTCCTTTTATTTGCAATTGTTGACCAAGGTCGCCATCTTGGAGTTATTAAAGGAATGCTCTCCTGGCGAGTTTAGATTGGAATCGATTGCTAAAATCATGGATGCGGGAGGGCGTTTTATTCTGTTGTTGCCAAACACGGCAGCTGTTGCCGAAAGTCTTAAAGAATTCCAGGTAAAACTCCAAAAACAACTGTATCAAAAATTCAAGGGGTTGATTGGTTTAAACATCTATTATAAACAACTGGGTTACAACGAATTTGACCTCGCCTCTTTTAACGACACCTTGAATTCATTTTTGGATGAATTGGACAAACAAAAGCTCACCAAGCTTCAACAAGTGATGGATGTGGAGTTTTCCCCCCTGTTCAAAAAAAATTATAGTGCAAAGGGGGAAGGGAATTGCCAGCTATGTAACACATACGAGGCAAAACCTAACACCAATAGCGAACTCAGACGTTGCCAACTATGCGATTTTCAAATTGAAATTATTGGAACAAAAATTCCTCATAACGATTATTTTATTTTAGAAGATGTTGAAAAATCTGAAAAACAAAACAAAGAAGACAACGCTGAAAATTTGCTTTTTAAATGGAACGTACGATTCATAAAAGAACCAAAATCGGGATCGATTTCTGCAAAAGAACTAATTTTTAATTTTGTTGACCACAAAGATTATGCCTTTCACCCTTTAGCGGGAAATCTACCTTCTATTAAAGAAGAAGACATCAATTTTTGGCAAAATGAAGATCTGCTTAAGCAACTGGTAGAAAAAAACCTATCAGATGACCAAAATAACGTAAGCATAGAAGATTATATCCGAGACAAGAAGTGGGAAGCCAAATCCAAAGACTTTGGCATGATCGCCCATAGTCGCCAGGGAATCGCCAACGAATTGTCTCCCAAAGAAAATAAAAACGTAGAGCAGGTTTCCAAACGAGGCAAGCCTTTTCTGGGAGTGTTCAAAGCCGACGTGGACAACCTGGGATTTATTTTTTCGACAGGGTTGCCTAAAGAGAGATATTCGATTTCCCGGTTTGCCAGTCTTTCCAGGATGTTGAATTATTTCTTCTCCGTGGAGCTGATGTGCTTGATCGAAGATGGGGATGACAGTAATTATTACAACCCTCACAAAAAAGACATTTACGTGGTTTATTCGGGAGGAGACGACGTCTTTTTTATTGGCCCCTGGGTCTTGATTGTTCACTTTGCCATCCAACTGCGGGAAAAATTTCAGCAATTTGTCACAGAAAATCCTGACATCACCCTCTCAGCCGGAATTGGTGTATTCAGGCACGGTTATCCTATTAAGAACATCGCTCCCGATACCGACGAGCTTTTAGAGCAAGCAAAGAGCTTCCCCAAAGACTTACAGCATAAAAACGCGGTCACTCTCTTTCAACAAACTGTGCATTGGGATGACTTCAGATCTCTCATCCAGGAAGAGGCTATTTGGTGGGATCATTTGTTTTATGAAGGAAAGGTTCCAACAGCATTGGGCTATCGCTTTTTAGAATTCTCCGATCAATACCAGCGTTTCATGGGAATAGGGAAATATAAGGATAAAAAGGACGTAAAAGCTGGACGCTGTTTGTCACAAATGGCCTATTATTTTGCCCGTAATGTGAAAGCTGACAAATTGGGAAGTGACATTAATAAGTTGATTGACTACAAAGATAATCCAGAAAAAATGGAAAATTTGCGTATTCCATTATTTTACAGTTTGTACCGAAACCGAAATTGAAGAGGAGGAAACCATGCCTTTGCTTTCTACGGAAAACTCTAAAAAGCAGGTTAAATATTATCAAGATGAAGAGAAGAAAACTCTCAAGGACGATCTTTTGAGTGAATGTGCGGAAGAGACGGCGACCGAATTGGTGCCCTTGGAGAGAGATCAAAGAAGAGATCGGATGCGGCCAGCAAGAAACGCTGTTACTTCCAGTCAGTTGAGAAAGTTCTTCTTTGAATTCCGGAATCTGGAAAAAAAAGTCCATCACCATCAGGAACATTTTGAACGAGTAAAACCTTTGATCAAGATGGTGAAATCCAAAGCCATGTATCAGTCAGCAGGCAGCAACCAAAAAATTCCGGAAACTTTTAAAAACTTCCTCATCCAACACGTCAACTCCATTGACGATGAAAAAGATTTTCGTGCGTTCATGCTGCATTTCGAGGCCGTTGTCGGCTTTTGTTATGGACTTGGTTTGAGACAAGATTGAAAGGAGTTCAAAATGAAATTAGATTATATTCATACCATTTGTGGTCAAATACGTTTATTGACTGGATTACACATCGGTGGCAGCAACGACCAAATTGAAATTGGCGGCATGGATCAACCCATTATTAAAAATCCTTTCGGAGGAGAACCTTACATACCTGGCTCTTCGCTGAAAGGAAAAATGCGCTCTTTACTGGAGCAGGTGTATCGTTCTGATCAAATTGTTGAAAACAAAGGAGGGCCTTGTAAGTGTGGGGATTGCAAAGTCTGTAAGATATTCGGAACCTCCGGTGAAACTGTCTCAGAAGAGCTAGGGCCCACGCGCATTATTGTGCGCGACGCACGTCTTTCGAAAGACTGGTTGAAACGGTTTGAGGAAGGCGAGTTTCCCTTAGAAGCCAAATACGAAAATTTTATCAACCGGATCAAGGGCACTGCCGAACACCCACGTCCTCTAGAACGGGTACCGGCACAAGCGGTGTTTGACTTTAACATTTCATTCAAGCTTTTTGACACGGACGTGAAGGATGACCTGATTCAGTGCGTCTGGAAAGGGCTCCGTTTGATCGAAATGGACGGACTGGGAGGGAGCGTGTCAAGAGGTTCTGGGCAGGTTAAATTTGAAAACGTGCATTTAGACGAAACTCCAGTCGATGAAGAAATAGCCTCGGTCACTTTGTTTGAGAGAGACTTATGAGCCGTCAATTGTTGCGTTACGGCATTCATCTGAAATCTTGGTTGGGCAGCCGACTGAAAAGCGACACGCTAACCGGTCAATTACTTTGTCTTTACCGGGAGCGCAACAGCAATGAGGCTTTGGAGAACTGGATCGAACGTTTCAAAGCTGGTGAGCCTCCGTTCATCTTGAGTGACGCCTTTCCCCATGATTTCCTACCGACGCCAGCTCTTCCTGCATTGCCGAGAGATGATTTACAAAAAAAGTATGAGCAGGATGTTGAACTGTTCCAACAATTAAAATGGTACAAAACCTTTAAAAAGAAGTTCCGTTGGATGCGGGTCAAAGAATGGTTGGAACTGCGCGAAAATATCAGCCCTTGGAAACTGTTTGAGTTTTATTCTCAGAAAAAAAACGAAGCGGAAGAAAAACCCGGAAACATCGAAATGCGGCAATTGCAATTGCACAACTCGATCAATCGTGGGACCGGAGCAGTATTGGAGGGATTTCTATACACGTCCGAGGATTATTGGTACCATTCCACCGAGGGTAAACCAGCCTTAGACATTTATGTGGAAATCGATGAGACCTACCTGGAAGAATTCCAGAAACTCTTAAAAGATTTGGAAATCGTGGGTTTTGGGGGCAATCGTTCAACGGGTAAAGGACAACTTACTTTTGAATTGGATGAATCCACTGAATTTCAATCCCAACGAGAGCTATTGCTAAAGATGCCTCAGACAACGGCCTGGTTGAATCTCTCCACTTATTCCTCGTTCAAACGAGATGACCTCAGGGGGTACTATCAAACAGAAACCAAATTTTCGAAAGCCTGGAGTGGATTTGGCCAGACGAATCCTTTTAAGTTTCCGTTGTTGGTGTTCAAGGCGGGGTCTGTTTTTAAAGACAAGCCTGGTTATGCCAATACCGTGATTACTGGCATCCATCCGATTGACGAATCCATCATCCAGTGTTGCAGTCCCATTATGTTCCCATTTTGTTTGGAGGAGTGGAAAGATGCACAAACCAACTGAAAAAAATCGCCCGCAACCTCTGCAGCTCTCAATTCTTTCTCCAGTGTTTATTGGAGACGGCGAGTTATTGGACCCGCTTCGCTATGTTTTGCGCCAGCAGGATCATGTTTGGAAACTGCATTATTTGGATGTCGATGGGTGGGTGAGATGGCATCCTGAACCGGAACGACTGCTCAGGGATTTGGATCAAAACGACTTTGCCCGGGTGCGGAAAGTCCTGCAAGTGGATGCCCGCCTGGGGAGGGTGCAGTGGAAAGTCACATCGGAGTCTTTGATTGAAAAGTATCAGGAAGAAATGCAAGCAGGGGAGGTGCAAAATCAATTGCAAATCGCCAGCGCCATCAAAAATCCGTTGACCGGGCGTCTCTTGATCCCAGGCAGTTCCCTCAAGGGAGCTATTCGCACGGCAGTGATTGATTTTTTAGATCAAAAATATCAATTATCTCTCAAAAACGAACGCAATTTTCAATTGGCTGTAGACAAAATGATGGGGGGCATTCAAAATCATGCTTTCAAACGCTTAAAGATTGGTGATTTTGAAGCTCGCTTGCACGAAGGGTGGATCGTCGGGGCTTCTGAAAACAAACTCAACCCCAAAAAACAGCCTACTCCCAAGCCTTATTGCGAGGTCGTCTTTTCTGAGTTGATGGGACATGCCGATTATAGTCTTTTTTCTACGGGGATGTTAGGGCAGTTTGCCAAAGATTATCCTGTTCTTGAAATTGAGTTTAAAAACCAAGGCCGCAAGGTTCAGGAGACTTTCGATTTTCAACGTTTATCTCAAGTCACTCTCCAATTTTACCGCAAGCGGTTCGAAGAGGAGCATGAGAAATTTTATGCTCTTGATCATTTTGAGAAGACCCGCAAGGCTTTAGAGCCTTTGAGACAGCGAATTGACAGGATGAATCCGAATTCGGAAATGCTTTTGAGAATTGGGCATTATTCGCACATCGAAAGCATGACCTTGACCAATAATTCGCCTCAACCCCGCAGAGATAAAAGTGGCAATCCGTTGGGCCCCGGCACCACGAGAACCCTTGCCAATGGTCAATTTCCCTTTGGGTGGGTTGTCGTTTCTCTGGTTTCTGAAGAGGCATGGCAAACTCATCAAAGGCAACTCGACCAAGAGTGGCGTCAAGTCGTCGAGCAAGAAGAGGGGGAACGCCAGGAAGCTGAAAATCAACTGTTGTCTCTCCGTCATGCGCAAGAAGAAGCTCAACGGCAAAAACAACAAGCGGAACAGCAGGCGAAGGTCGAAGCCGAAAGACGAGGGCAAATGACTGAGTTGGAACGCTTGCTGGAAGATGTGCTCAATCCTCAAATCGATGCCAAAACCCTCTTTGGGCAACTCGATCAACATGAGGGACAAGAACAAAGCCAACTGGCTCAGGCATTCCAAAAACGGTTTCAACAAGATGGAGAATGGGAAGGCAAAATGAGCAAGAAACAAGTCAAGAAGGTACAACGGATTCAAGATATTTTAAAGAAGATTTGATCACCTCATTCCTGGGAAAAATTAATGCCTAAAGCTTTTTTAAGCCATAAATACGAAGAAAAAACGGAAGTCAAAAAAATACAAAAATATCTGACCCAATGTTTAGTAGAAACATGGCTTGATGAAACAAATCTCAAGAGCGATCCCAGTCTTTGGGGAGGTATTCTGAACGATGTAAACAAATGTCAATATTTCATCCCCTTCTTAGGAACGGATCAAAAATAACTTACATATTTTTCATGTATCAGGAACAGCAGTATAATTCCATTTTCCGAGTTTTTGATCAAAAACAATTCTCATATTTT
>JANQHV010000211.1 GCA_028282505.1 SAR324 cluster bacterium
CACTCAACATTAGGCTATCAGACTCCAAATGAATTCGAGATGGGCTATCAGACCAAGAGGCTTTCTGAAAAAAGTGGTCAATTTACTTCGTCGAAAGAATCTCTTAAACAGTCCGGAAAAACTTGACCACTACACTGCATATTTTATCACAATTTGTCTACAAATTTATATGCGCTTTCCCTGATTACCCTGCAATGATTTGATTATATTGAAACAAATGTGTACAATTGATTCGTAAATAAATTATTCATTATGGCAGGAAAAACAACCTTTCCCTTACCGACAAAACAACAAGAGGACACGATGCAATTGGTTCTGAATGTTCCTGAAATCTCCAAAAAGTCACCTCATCAACAAGAGCAAATCCGGAAATTCGCAGAAACTCGTTTGAGATTTGAACTTGAACTTGAGGAACGGGAAAAACAAGGATACTCCAGTGTAAAATCCAGAATCCTCCGTGAAGCTCTATATCGTGCCAGTCTGGATAAGATCACTGGAATCAGCCGGGAAAAAGCTTTTGATAGACTATTTCAGACGATAGATTCTATTAGTGAAGAATTACAAGATAACAAAAAATACCAAGACTTCTTGAAAGACATCGAAAACAATCAATAATATCATTATCAGTGGCTCAATTTAAAACGGTTCTTGATACAAATGTTATCATTGCCTCGTTTTCTAAACATTCAAGTAGTCCGAGTAAAGAAATTCTTGAAAGGTGGAAAAATAAGGAATACAAGGTATTATATAGCTTCGGCACACTGGATGAATACATGGATAAATGCCTTGAAATCGGCATTTCCGAGGAAAAAATTATTTCACTGGTTCAAGATCTGTTGAATATTGGAACGGAAATTTTTATAGAATTTTTCCATTTCCCCAAATACCCGGAAGACCCCGAAGACACGCCTTTTCTATTGTGTGCCCTAAACGGCGAAGCGACCCACCTTATCAGCTACGACAAGCATTTACTAGACTTAGACGGAACATATGAGATCAAGATTTGCGAGCCGGTTCCTTTTTTGAAAGAACTACGAAAATCCCTCAAAGATATTGAGAATATAGAGGAATGAAATGCTTCGATTCCTCAATCATGAAATGCAATGATTTGATTATATTGAAACAAATGTGTACGAATTGATTCGTCAATAAACTATTCATTATGGCAGGGCAAACCGACACATTCACGGCAGAGGACAATCAGATGCTTTAAACCATACTTGAAGAAATCGATCTGCAAAAATTTCGACGTATTGCTCAAAATACTGGGCAACCTGTGGAAGAAATAATAAAAGAAGTATTACACGACTGGCTTGAGCATCAATATCAACAGCAAGGTATACCGGACGAAGATGATCCCGAAAAACAAGAGATTAACGAAGCACTACGGTCTCCACAAGTCCGTAGCGCTTTCAAAAAACTGCAAACAACTTTTGGTTTGGCATTGTTCCGCCATGCACTTGTATCGCATTGAGTTTCGCATTTTTTGCCCTCCTTTGATAAGGGATAAAATTATAGAGAGTTGCTAAGGCATTTAGAAATGGTTGTTTATTACTGAGGGGATGATGAAAGGCTTGCATCATGAAAAGTTTTCGATCAATCCTACGATGGGCCTGATCGAGAAAAGTAGAGGTTTTGGGCATATTCGGATCTTTGATGGTATTAATCCATCCTCGTTTTTTTTCATCAATCCATTCTTTGACACGTTGGGCATTTTGCCGATCCGCGTATTTTTCGACTTGTTTTGGGAATTGGCGAAGTCGTTGAGCCACTGAAAAAGCTTCCAAACCAGAAAGTTTCGATGGTTCAAAGAGTTTTTTAGTGAAGGATCTCGAAAGCCATTGGCGAATTTCAGAACTGACTCCTTGGATTCGGGCTGGTATTTTCTTGGCCGCATGCAAGAGACAGGAGGCGATGAAGGCTATGGGAAACAAAATGTTCATCGCCAAACGTGTACTCTCATAGCCATCGATTAGGATTCCTTTGGCTTGGTAAGTTGGATTGTGCTCCAGAGCGATTTGTTGAAAGGGACGAGGAAGCCTCAAATGCTTGAGCCGAGGCTCCATCAGACCATCCCAAGTGCCAGATGAGTTGATTCTCTACGATGGTTGTCAGGTAGGCTTTCTCTTTTAAGCATTTTGTATATTTTTCATCTGCTTGGAAGTAGAAAGGTAGAGCAAGTCGGGTTTTCAGAAGAATTTGGGCTGCATGGAGATTTCCTATTGAAATGAGTAACCTCCAGATAGCCATTGGTGAGATGTTCCAGATTAATGAAGTCTTTTCCAAACTCAACCCTCCAGAAATAGCAATAAGGGCTTTTTCTCCAACACTCACAGACATCGAACGATACCTTTTGAACAAAATGAGGCAAAATGGTGAAAACTACTTTGCATTCACAGCATTGAATACGCCAAATACAGAGCCCCTCTAAACGAATTCCTCCATAGTGGGAATGGCGATGAAACCAAGATTGACCCGAACAATGGCATTTATGAGCAAACTGAAAACCGATTGACAAAACATAGGCTACTACGAACTCAACAAATGACGAACCATCCTCTATCAGGCGATGATAAGTCGATTCATCTTGGAAATCCACATGTACTGTGCGATTTTGACGCTTCTTTCGGCAGACGTTCCTGTTTTTCATCAAGCTACCTCCTTTCTGTTGGCTAGGGGGAGGTCGCTTTTCTTAAATTTGATGGAAAATGAAAAGATCTTTCAGGGCTAAAAATTTAAAGCATTCAAGAAACCACTTCATTCGGGGGAATCAGAAAAACTGACACTAATTTGACACTAATGTGGTTTTTAGGAAATTTTGAAGGAATAAGGAATCTCCGCAATCCCTTGTAGAATGTGGTACACCCGGAGAGATTCGAACTCCCGACCTTCTGAACCGCAATCAGACGCTCTATCCAACTAAGCTACGGGTGCATTGGTATGGCGGAGAGGGAGGGATTCGAACCCTCGGTACCCTTGCGAGTACAACAGATTAGCAATCTGCCACTTTCGGCCTCTCAGTCACCTCTCCGAAATCGATATATGGCATGGACAACTCCCTGGCGTGGCGGAGGGGGAGGGATTCGAACCCCCGGAACTCTCGTTCAACGGTTTTCAAGACCGCCGGTTTCAACCGCTCACCCACCCCTCCTCAAACCAGGAGGTTCACTTGTGAAAAGTGTAATCTTTCTAATTACCTGAGATAGAAGGCTATTGCAAGTTTTTTCACAGGATCATCCTCCAATATAGCGGGGGAAATTCACAAAGATCGAAGACATGTAGGTACTGGCTTGAGTGAGCAACCAGGACGACAAAAAGGCAAGAATGGCAACCATAACCGCCATTTTTGGAATAATTGCCAGAGTTTGTTCCTGAATTTGAGTAACTGCCTGGAAAATAGAAATCACCAGTCCAATCACTAATGCTCCAACTAACATCGGAGCCGACAACAACACAGACATACGAAGGGCTTCTACGCCCAAAGAAACAATGAATGATTGACTCATCTTTCCTCTTTTTTGTTATTTAAAAATCAATAAATGTTCTCACTAACGAACCAATGATCAAATGCCAGCCATCCACCAAGACAAACAGCATTAGTTTGAATGGCAACGAAATCATAATAGGAGGCAACATCATCATACCCATTGCCATCAGGATAGCAGAGACAACCATATCAATAACCAAAAAGGGCACATACAGCATGAATCCGATCTGAAATGCTGTTTTCAGCTCACTGATGATGAATGCCGGAATGACCACCCAGATGGGCACATCATTGATGTTTTTGGGACTGGGTATTTTAGAAATTCTGACAAAAAGGGCCAGATCTTTTTCTCGAGTATACCGTTGCATGAATCGTTTCACTGGGATAGAGGCCTGGTCTAAAAATGCTTGTTGGGAAAGGCGATTGTCCAGATAAGGCTCCAGGGCAACCTCGTTGACTTCTTTCCAAATGGGCATCATCACAAATAAAGTCAGGAACAGAGAAAGTCCGATGATGATTTGGTTGGAAGGAATGGCCTGAGTCCCGATTGCTTGCCTTAAAAAAGATAGAACGATGACAAAGCGGGTGAATGAAGTCGTCATGATCAAAATAGCAGGTGCTAACGTCAGGATTGTCAGCAAAAATATGACTTGCAGGGTCCCGGCAACCTGACTGGGAGAAGATGCGGGATCAACAGAGATTTGAATACCAGGAATCGTTTGGGCAAAAGCCGTTGAAGCCAATCCTGTTAAAACAAAAAATAAACTGATTTTTTTGGCAGCATTATCTAATGCGTTTCTCACTGATTTACTCATGGTTGGGTCAGAAATCATCGGGTGTCAAGCAATGGGCTTGAGGGATTTCAATTTTTGATTCAGGTGTTTGGCAAATTTTTGCAAAGAGGCATCTTCTGTAAAGTTTGTTTCCAGAACAGACATATCTGGTTCTGGAGGAACAGGAGTCGTGAATTTTTTATCTGAAGGCACTTCCTTGGGTGTTGTCGTTTTTGAAGAATGAGGAACAGTGCTTTCCGGTTGTTCTTGAGAAGCTGATGAACGTTCTTTGGACGCAACAGCCTTTTTCGCCTTTTTTGCAACAGTTTGAACCGTTTCAGCTGTTTGTTGGACCGTTTGCATTTTTTGAGCTTTTTCCACGTGCTGAGCTTGTTTTCGGGCAGCTTCTAATGCATTGAGAAATTCTGCACGAGATTGGTTCGTATTCAAGTCGACTTTTTCTTTGGTGGCAGAAATATTTTTCAAGAAAGACTGATCCCGCTCACCTTTCACTTCTGTCAAAAAACTAATATTATTGAAAGTCACCCCACACGCAAAATGCTGTCCATTGACTTCCAGCACAATAATCTTTTGTTTCGGGCTGATATGAAAAGTAGAGACGATGCGGACTTTGAACTTTCCTTGCAGAGCAGGAAAACGCCCTGACAAAAACTTATTGTAGACATAAAGCAGCGCCATCAACAGTAACAGGAGAAACAACAGAGACAAAATCAATGTCATCAACGTCATTGTCCAACTATCAGCAGGTTGGATCACCATTGGAAGTTCATCATCAGCCAAATTAACCGGTTCTTCTGATTCTTCCTGATCAGTAGAAGCAATCTGCTCTCCCTCACGTAAACGATTTTCCATTTCTGCAGTAATTTCCATTTCTGCAACAGGTTGCGGAGAAGGAGTATCGAGTCCTTGCCGATCCAGATTGAGCGAAAGGTATTGTCCATCCGTCATGACTTTGATTTTATTTTTCAGCGAGACATGTCGTGAATGGAGAATGATTTCCAAGAGAGTTGATGTTTGATTTTGAGTCGCTCGGATGGTTTTAATGACTGGATTGGAGTCCGGAAAGACAAACTGACGTGCTACTGTGTCCATGGTTGTTGAGGTTAAACGGACATAGATCAGTCCCGGATCAAAATCAATAATGGGGGAACCTTCAAAATTATTTCTAAAAAGAAGTCTGATGCGTTCGTGTTTATCCAGTGAAATGACCTCGACTTCCTGCAATACATTGGATTCCTCTGCAAAAAGGTAGGGAAAGAAGCCTCCGCACAAAAAAATAGAAAGGATCAAAACATAAAATGGTTGTCGGCAGGCTGTCATGAGGGCCTTTATTGCAAAGCCGCAAAACGATCATCAGGGCTAATGATTTCCGTAATGCGCACACCAAATTTATCATTGATTACAACAATTTCACCACGTGCCACCAGTTTTTCATTGACGCGAATATCCAAAGGTTGCCCCAGCAGGCTATTCAATTCCACGACATGCCCCATATCCAGTTTCAATAAGTCCATGATCAGAATTTTAGTGCGCCCAACCTCCACTGAGATTTGCAATTGAACATCCAGTAAAAAATTGATGTCCATTGCCGCATCACCATCATTACTGCTCTCACTTGTATCAGCAGTAGCAGCTAGTGCTGACAAGTCGACATCCTGGGGTTCATCAGGACTGGCGGCAGCATCAAGAATTTGTTGCTTATTTTGCTTCAATTCTTCTTCTACATCGGACCAGTCCAAATCATCCAGATTATCAAATGATTCAAAGTCATCAGCCATTTTTATACTCTGCTCATAGGAGTGAAATATTTACTGGGTATAGAATTCCTGAAATAGAATTTTCTTCACTGGTTTACGATCCCGCCTACTCGGATTATTGGGATCGGACCAGCTGGCATTATTCGGAAACAAGGAATTCAATTGAATTCTCAGATCATTTTTTAATAATTGACGTGCCCTGGAATTTCGTAATTCTTTAGAAGACAACCGTGCCAGTTTGGAAATGATCAAATCTTTCACAACAGGCATCCGATTTTCTAACCACACTTTCGCACCTAAATCCGCCAACAATAAGGTGATGGTAGTTTTCAAAAAGTATTTACCATCCCGCAGATTGACCACAAATGTGCCCAATTCCACATACTGTGGATTTGCTAATGGAGGAGGGCCTTCCTGAACAATAGTTGTATTTTCTGAATCTGTGTCCTCCTCCGCAAGCAGATTATTGACAGTTTCTTTTGCCGAGTCAATAAAATCCTGCACTTGTTGGATAAAATCTTTTTCTTCTTCTGGAGCAGTT
>JANQHV010000221.1 GCA_028282505.1 SAR324 cluster bacterium
GCGCAACTTCAATGGAGAGAAGTTTTGGGCCCGGGGTTATGACGTGTCAACCATCGGATATAATGAAGAAAAGGTACGTCACTATATCCAGCACCAGGAACAGCTTGAGAAGAGTCAAGAGGAACTCTTTGATGATTCCTCAGACTCTGATGGCTGTTTCTAACCGTGTTTTAAGGATCTGACCACCCTTGGGGTGGCTCACAATTGCTAAGCTCCCCGTTTTACGGGGACGTTATAACTTGAACTTGATGTTGCAATTTGCGATTTCAAGTTAGCAAACTCTTCTTTTGTCAATTGAAACATGAAATCATCTGGGAATTTTTGGCTATTTCGGCGAACCTGCTCATTAAGCCGCCTCGTTTCAACTCCATAAAGTTTGGCAAGGTCAGAATCCAAAATGACTTTTTTCCCACGAATGACAATTATTGTTTTCAAGATTTGTTTTTCATTTCTTCCAGTCGCTCTTTCATCCAATTGGCCGAACGCTTGATGCCACTTATTGTTCTCTCTCCGATGACCTCGTCTTGGGAGAGAGTAAAAGATGAACTTAGAATTTAGCAAGCTCTTTGGAAAAAAACGTAGGGTCAGCAATCTTTGTGAATTCACTTGTTAGGCATGATCATTACTTGCTAATAAAGCTATGAACTCTTTTAGTTCTGGCATTGTCTTATACTGTTTTCCTGTCGGAGCCACTACCCCCCATGAAGCCTTTGAATCTGTGTAAAGATTAGCGACTATGTTATAAGGACCATCCTCTACAGTGCCGACTGGAATCCAATAATATTCAAGTTCCCTCAGTGGGTTCGGAACAGGAGAACCACAATTAGAACAAAAATCTGAACGAAAGCCTGTGTCTTTAACCCATGATTTGATATTTTCTTTCCCTTTTATCCATTCTAATTGGTCAAAAGGAATCACTGTTCCACTATTTGAAGCGGAACCGCCTTGTTTTCGACACAACGAGCAATGGCATTGATAAATGTCGCCAATATCGGTGACGTTAAACTCTACACTTCCACACAAGCAACTACCTTTCATATACCCCTCTTAAATTTGATTTCGTTCCAATAAATCTTAAAATAGATTTTTTTTGCAGATACTCAGACTACTCATTATTCATAAACCAAACGTTTATATTATAGTAATATAGAGCAACACAATAGTCTTTTTCTAAGAATTTCCTTTAGATTTCATTACTATTCAGAAGGAATGGGCAAATCATAGATTCTCAGAAAAGAGAGTTTATCCCAGTAGCCTCTCTGAAACTTTATCAAATTATCCTTTATATGGAAGAACCCACAACCTCTGAAGCCATTAGGATCTTTCCATTCTAAAATAGCCCATTCTTTATCTTCAAATAAATTTTCAATAATGCATGTCATCTTAGCAGTTCTAAACTCTTCTCTAAACATTTCTCTGATTGCTTCTTTTCCTTCTATAGGAGAGTTAGCAACTTGGTGATTAATTGCATCATGGGTGTAAAGCTCTGCCAGACCATCTACATCCGCTGAGTTAAAACGCCTGACAAATTCTTCTATAACTTGCTTTGGGCTTATCATTTCCTTTCCTGAGTGCATAACAGTGATATAGACAGAAGGTGGATACTTCGAACTAGACAGAATCTGCCTAGTTCTGTTGAAAAAACACGTTTTTACAAAATCTCCAAATTTTTTAGTTAATTACCATTCTCCGAGGGAAAATTCAATTAGGAATGTGTCGATTTAAAAATGATGGTTCAGATTTGTTTCCAAACACAGCCTGCTCTAACTCCTCTTGGATTTCTTTAACGGCTTTAAGCAATGTCGTCGAAAAGACATCTCCATCTTTGGCTTCATAAACTAAATAAACCTTTTCATCGCTACCAATATATAGTTCGAAAGTGATCATAAGCTTGTTTGATGGGTTCTTCTTCCTGAAAAAAAGAATCCACGGACATATCCATTTTGAGCCGCTCTATGCCGATGGCTAATACTCCTGTAATTAGTATCAACATGCTGTAGACTAAAAGTGAACGTTTGTGAACAACATTGGGAATCTGTCCAAATCGACTATTAAATTTGCGTATTTGATTCTTCATAGT
This sequence comes from SAR324 cluster bacterium, assembly GCA_028282505.1. Lineage (GTDB taxonomy): Bacteria > SAR324 > SAR324 > SAR324 > NAC60-12. The sequence continues at coordinate 2,081 of JANQHV010000221.1, forward strand.
TTGATTATTAATTTTTTAATGACTGGCTAGTTAGTCATTAAAAGAACAAAAAAAATGAAATTATTCAGATGGGGTTTTGAGTCCTGATTCGCCCATCTAAAGAAAGCTTATTGGGGCAAGCACTTTTGGGCGATTGGTTACGGGGCCTTCAGTGCTGGTAATGTCAGTGATGAAACCATTCATAACTATTTGGACAACCATGAAAAAGATGACGAAAATTTTGTCATTGAGTAGTGACTTTTGGTCACATCCACTGACTATTAGTCTGAGACTTCAGTAGACTTCAGTCTAAACTCGACTTTAGTCGATCAAGCAATCTATGGTTTTAGTCCATAGTGGTTGAATTCTTCTTTCTTTCATATTATACTGCCTATTTTTGCAGGGATTGCTCAACAATGAGTGGAGGATCACTCTTATCGCATCAAATCAGGGCTTGAGGAGGCACGCCGAAAAGGGAAACAGATTGGGCGACCAAAAGCCACAAAAATCAAGTACGAAGATAAAATCGTAGGGTTCCTAAAGGATCGAGTGTCCATTCGTAAAACAGCTACAAAAGTTGGAGTCTCCGATAAAACGGTTAAAAGAGTAAAAAATAAACGACGTATAGAAATCGAACTGGCTTTATCTAAGGTCTAGGCTGAAACATGTATAAAATTAACCTCAAAGTATCCTTTCAATCGACCCATAAAATCGCCTGTTTTCTTGCACTCTTTATTTTTTTAACCCCTTTTCTTTCTATTTTGTGGAACTCCGAGCACCATCATCATGACGAAATCCAATTTTCTCATGATCATTTGATCACCTTAGATGAGGCGGAATCCTCTCATGAGATGCCACATGAGGATATTTTTCATTCGGATTTCACACAACTTTTCAGCATTCTCCCCAAAGCAATCTCCTTTAATACGGTGTTTTCTATAGCACTGCTTTTTTGCATTATTTTTAGATTTTTTAAGCCATTCTCCCCAAAGCAAATCCGTATTTTCTCTACCTCTCCATCACACGTTATAAGTCTCTACCATCAACATATTCTCCTTCTGATTTAATCAACACCTCCTTACCATAACCAAAAATTAGTTACTAATTTCAACGACGACGTATTGGCAGGAATCAATGATGAATCCTGTGATATGGAGTGGTTTAATACGATTAATTATGGAGTTAATTTATGACCATACAACAACAAAAACAACAGCCATATAAAATTGGAGTTTATGGCCTGTTCTTATTCATTGGGATGATGTTCATTGCCTCCAATGGGTTTGCTCATGGAATATCAGATTCCGACAAACAAGCCATGTTGGACGGGGGGTATATAGAATATATTTGGCTTGGAGCCGTTCATATGCTCACCGGATATGATCATTTGCTGTTCATATTCGGGGTGATTTTCTTTCTCACCAACTTTCGAGACATTGTGACATTCATCACTGCTTTCACGATAGGGCATAGCATTACATTGATCTTTGCGACTTTGATGAAAATCACTGCCAATTATTATCTCGTGGACGCCGTGATTGCTCTGAGTGTTTGTTACAAAGGGTTCGATAATTTGGATGGGTTCAAGAAGTACCTCAATATGAAATCTCCAAATTTACTCTTCGTGGTTTTCATATTTGGTTTAATTCATGGGTTCGGCCTATCCACACGTCTGCAACAACTTCCTCTTGGCGATGACATGACTGGATTGATTCTGAGAATTTTATCGTTTAATGTCGGAGTCGAATTGGGTCAGATTGCAGCATTGGCAGGCATGCTTCTTTTTATTAAAGTATGGAGAAAAAATTCTTCGAGTTTTATGCAATTCAGCACCATTTCCAATGCTGGATTGATTGCAGCGGGTTTGTTTTTGTTTGGGATGCAAATGCATGGATACGGACATATGACCAACTCAGAAGAATTCCCATTGAACAAGGATGATCATTATCATACCCATTTATCGATGAAAGAAGGAAAATCAAATGCTCTTAGCGAGGAAGATCAATCAAACAACCTCAGTGAGGGTTTGATGACTTTAGATTGATTCTCTGTAAACTCCCATTTTTTTGACTATACTACCCGTTTTTAGGTATGTTCTGGCATGTTTTTTAACAAAAATGGAAAAAGTCTTATAGCAAGACGCCTTTAGAGATTTATGGAAAATTTAGAAATCTTTACTATCCCGGATAGTTTTGGACAAACCTAAAACTAGGTACTATACTTAACTTCAAACATAAGAAAATCCATGAAAACAATCTTAACGGTATTATCTCTTGTTATTTTTAGTTCAATTACTTTTGCGGGTCCTGGAAGTGGTCATTCTCACGGTCCAGCTAAAGTGATTTCAAAAGATGAAGCCATTCAATTGGCACAAAGTTATGTCTCACAGCTCTCCAATGCTAAAAAGTTAGATGCTTCTTGGAGAACGAGCGTCAAGGCAGAAAGGGTTGAAGAATTTACTCTGAAAGGGACGAAAGTCTGGCGAGTCACTTTAAATAATCCGAGTGTGAGCAACTCTTCACAGAGTCAAATTTATACATTTATTAGTAAAGCAGGTGAGGCAATCGGGGTGAGTTTTGAAGCTGATCCAAAACAAAAAACTCATACTCATGGAGGTGGTAAACCCCACAGTCATTGAACGAAATAACTTGGAGTGAGGATTCACGATCCTCACTCTTATTTTGATCATACAACAAGAATTTTACTGTATGAAAAACGGCAAAGAGCCGTTCAATCATCAGCTGGAAGAGAAATAGGAGAAAACAGAAATGCATATACATACGCTAGAAAACTATCAGCCAAGTCATGACTTCTCAGTAAAAAATCAGAAAGGAGAGCAACGAACACAATATGTTTTAATGCTCACGTCCATAACGATGATTGTGGAAATTATTGGTGGAACGATCTATGGTTCCATGGCTCTTCTCGCAGATGGCTGGCATATGGGTACACATGTAGCCGCATTCATGATTACGCTTTTTGCTTATCGGTATTCACGAAAACACGCAAATAGTCCTACCTATTCTTTTGGTACCGGCAAAGTTAATGTGCTTGGGGGTTTTGCTAGCGCAATTGCTTTGGCTGTCGTTGCTTTGGTGATGTTAATTGAGTCATTGCAGAGAATCGTCGACCCACAAACAATCCATTTCAATGAATCTATTTTCGTGGCAATCATTGGTTTATTGATTAATGTGGTCAGCGCATTCCTGTTAAAAGACGATCATGACCACCATCATCACCATGATCATAATTTAAGAGCTGCATATATTCATGTGATAGCAGATGCCATGACATCCGTGTTCGCCATAGTGGCATTGTTATCCGGTAAGTTCCTGGGATGGAATTGGCTTGACCCAATCATGGGGATCGTAGGTGCAGTGATTATTATACGTTGGGCATATGGACTCCTAAAGCAAACAAGTCCTATTTTACTCGATGCCAGTATTGAAGAAGAATACAAAAATCGAATTAAAGAAACGATTGAGAAAGATAGTGATAATAGAATTTCTGATTTACATATTTGGAAGGTGGGCGCAAATCACTATGCTGCAATCATTTCTTTAGTAACGCACTATCCAAAATCCAATCAACACTACAAGGGGCTACTAACTGAATTTAATAAATTATCTCATGTCACAATTGAGATAATCAAGTGCGAAGAAAAGCCTTGCATGCCAATAAGCTCTTGAATCGCCATCTTTATAAAAGATATAGATGGGGTCTTGTTAGATCTAAGCCCCGTCAACTCTACAGGATATATTCGTAAGGTGATTGAACCTCGTTCACCTCACATGTGAAGTGCACCAGTGTGAGGATAACATTCTATGAATTTCTAAGTACAGGTATTCACAATAAAGTGTACAAATTCTTAATCTTAATCTTTTTCTTAATCTTAATCCCTCAATTTCCAGAGATTAAGAGTAAGATTACGATT
>JANQHV010000236.1 GCA_028282505.1 SAR324 cluster bacterium
ATGATGCCAGAACTCGATGGATTTGAAACCTGCAAACTCCTGAAAGAGAATGCTGAAACGACGAATATCCCTGTTATTTTTTTAACTGCTAGAGGTGAGGTCGAGGATATAGTGAAAGGATTTGAACTGGGAGCCATTGACTACATCACCAAACCTTTCAATCCTAAAGAGCTTCGGGTTCGGATTCATAACCATCTGCAATTAAAAATGGCTCATAACCAATTATTAAAATCTGAAAAAATGGCGGCATTGGGGTATTTGGTAGCAGGAATTGCTCATGAAATCAATACACCTTTCAGTGTGCTTCAATCAGGCATTGGTCAATTATCGACAATGTCGAAGCATTTGCAGAAATTTTCTGATCTTTCTCAGTCTCTTTCTTCCGATATCAAACAACTCTTTTTCAGACTGTTGAAAATGATTGAAGATCAAGGAAGAATTCCATACAGTACTTGGGAGGCACGTCAACATCGTGAGAATTTAACAAAACAGTTGGAAACTATGCAGGTTCCCCATGCAGAAGACTTGGCCTCCAATATGGTTGATATGGGAGTCTTCACAGAAATCGAACAATATCTCCCATTATTGAGGCATGATTTCTCATTGGATTTGATAGAAATCGTTAACAAGTCCTATCAACATCAGGAAACACTTGATGATATGCAAATGGCTGTGGATCGGGTATCCAAATTAATCTTTGCATTAAAAAATTATTCCTTTAAAGATTTTACAGGAGAACAAAAATCAGAAATAATAATTCAGGAAGGTATTGAAACCGTCTTGGCCTTGTATCATAATCAAATAAAACAGGGGATTGAACTGGTTATTCACTATCAGAACGTTCCCTCGATTACTGGTTATAAAGATGAATTGATCCAGGTTTGGATGAATTTGATTCAAAATGCGTTTCAGGCAATGGAACACCAAGGACGATTAGAAGTCAGCCTGTATACCAGACAGGATAATGTGGTTGTGGACATTACGGATGATGGTCATGGAATCCCTGAAGACATTCGGGATAAAATATTTAAACCCTTTTTCACGACCAGACCTTCAGGTGAAGGGACAGGCTTAGGATTAGACATTGTCCAGCGTATTGTGGATAAACATCATGGTAGAATTAATGTGGAAAGCAAACCGGGAAAAACCGTATTTTCGGTACTGCTTCCGATAACTATCAGGTAGGGGGGATTTACACCAGCCTCGCAAGCAATCCAGTTATTAACTCGATTTTGGAGTATCTATGAGCAACTTAGTGATTTTATGCGTTGATGATGAGAGAATGGTTTTAAATAGCCTGAAAAGAGAACTGCAATCTATTGTTTCCAGGAAAAGGGTCGCATTGGAATTGGCTGAAAGTGCTGAAGAAGGCCTGGCCGTTCATGCTAAAATTGTGGCAGATCAAAAGCAACTTGCTGTTTTGATTACAGACCAAATCATGCCTGGAATGAAAGGGGATGAATTGATTATTTTGCTCCATGCCAAATCTCCAACGACCGTCACGATATTACTCACAGGACAAGCCAATGCTGATGCCGTTGGGAATGTGGTGAACCATGCCGCCCTTTATCGCTACATTAGAAAACCCTGGGAATCTACGGATTTGCAACTGACAGTTTCAGAAGCCGTCAACCGTTATCTGTTTGATGCTCAAATCAAAGAACAACAGAAACTCATTGAAGACCTTCAGGCCAATCTCATTGAAAATTTTGCTTCAAGCGAACAAATCAAACTCTCCGATGAACAATTGAATCGGAAAGTTTTTTTTCAGAGATTTTTAAATTTTTTGGAACCCACACTGCAAAAATGGGTCATCGAGGCAACGATTGGTTTAATTTGTGCTGACCAGAAAGTGACAGAGAATGAAATGCTGTATGTCAATGCTCTAGTCTCGGTGAATCGCACCACCGACCATGTCAGATGGGTTGTTGAGCGAATTAAGTCGAAACACCATCCTCAGTTGGAAGTTTGCAAGACGGATATGCACCAAGCCTGCTACATTTTAATTCAGTTACTGAACATTGTCGTCAATGATGGAAAAATTTCAAAAAGTGAAAATGAATATTTGATTTACGTGGGAGGCAAACTGGGGCTCACGAAAGGGACTTCTCAACCACTGATTAATCTGGCACTCCAGGAAATCAATACCAATAGGGAAAAACAAAAAATCATCAACAGTATCAAGCATGAGAAACCAGTGTATACAACGTATACCTGATTTTTTCATGCGAACTTGCATTTAAGGGTGACACTGTCTTGGATACTTTTCCTGGGAAGAGGATTGCCATCTCAGATAGAACTTCCTGGAGCCCTGGGAATATAGCGGCCTGCACCTTTTTCGACTTTCAGATTGCCTTCATCCCATTGGACTTTTCCATTGGCAATGACCCAGGTTGGGGCCCCTTTGGTCCGAAAGCCTTCAAAAATACTGGTATCGCAACGATGGTGGCAAGTTTTGGCTGAAATTGTATTTTCTGTGTCAGGATTCCAAATGACCAGATCGGCATCGGCACCGACACAAATGGCTCCTTTTTTGGGATACATGCCAAATAACTGGGCAGGTCGAGTCGAATTGACTTCTACAAATTGTTTCAGGGTTAATTTTTCTTCCAACACACCATACGTGTACATCAATGCCAGACGATTTTCGATACCTGCGGCACCATTGGGGATTTTGCGAAAATCGTCCTTTCCCTTATCTTTTTGACCATGCAATTGAAAGGGGCAGTGATCGGTGGCCACTGTTTGAATCTGCCCTGCTTTTAATGCTCCCCAGAGTGTAGCTTGGTGTCCTTTGGAGCGGATTGGTGGACTCATGACATAGGCCGCACTCTGGAAATCAGGTTTTTCATAAACACGGTCATCCAACAGCAAATATTGAGGGCAAGTCTCTCCATAGACCGTTTGTCCTGATGTGCGTGCTTTGATGAGGGATTCCACGGCTTCTTGACAGGTGACATGAACGATATAAAGGGGGACACCAGTTGCTTTAGCAAAGGTAATGGCTTTATGAGTTCCTTCTCCCTCTATGAACGAAGGACGGGATTGTGCATGATATTTAGGGGCTGTTTTTCCTGCATCAATCAATTGCTTTTGTAATTCTGGAATGAGATCTCCATTTTCACAATGAGAAGTGACCATTGCTTCCAGGGCTTTCGCAGTCTTCATCACAGCAATCAACTCTTGATCTCCAATACCAATGGTTTCTTTATAGGCCAGGAATGTTTTGAACGAGGGAATGCCTTCTACTCTGACACATCGTTCCATCTCTTTGGCTGTCTGAGGACCAAACCAGGTAACAGCCATGTGCAGGGCATAATCGGAAACCGCTTTTTCAGCGACTTTCTTCCGCTCTCGTAAGGCTTCCAGGAGGGATTGATTCCGATCGGGAGTGACAAAATCGATAATGGTGGTGGTGCCTCCTGCCATGCCTGCTGCGGTCCCTGTTTCAAAATCATCAGCAGAAACAGTGCCCATCACCGGTAATTCTAAATGAACATGAGCATCAATCGCACCTGGAAAAATGTAATGTCCTTGTGCATCGATTTTTCGATCTGCAGAAATGCTCAAATCTGCTCCAATGGCCTGGATTGAACCATTTTCAATGAAAATATCTGCGTGGAATTGATCGAGCGCGGTGACGATTTCACCATTTTCAATGAGTAACGATTCCATCTTTTATACTTTTTGATAGACTAGCAAATGATACGATTTAAAATGGGCAAAGTTTTTACTATTGGTGGCCTGGCTGAAGTACTTACGATGGATTTTTGCAATCTTCTTTCGGTATACCCAGGAAAAACCACGAGAAAAAGTCTGGAAATGGTGTTGCATATAATTGGCCAATACTTTCCAAATCGGATGTATAACACCCATCATCAGATCATTGACAATCTCTAAACTAGGCGCCGTTTCTTGAGTGATATCCAAATCGAGAATCAATTTAAATGGGGATGATTCCATTGTCTGATAAAATTTACTCAAACGATGCCCTCCTCCAATAGGACTTTTGCCCTCAACGTCTTTTTGAAAAAAATCACAAATCAGTAGATAGCCTCCTTCGTTTAAAAGCTGCAACGACTTGTTTAGGGCTTGTTCCAGGACAACATACTGGAAACTTTCACTGAATAGAATCAGATCATATGTTTTATGGGTTTGAACATTTTCATAACAACAGTGGAAGAGTTCACTCTGATCGCTCAGGTTGGCTTTAATATGTTCCAGCAAATAGGGATTGGGAGAAACACCATCTGCTTGATAGCCATTATCGACTAATTTTTTAGTAAATTTACCTGCTCCGCAGCCAACATCCAGAATAGATTGAACCTCAGCGGGGATATGAGAAAGAATCAAGTCAACATAAGCATCCTGTGCTTTTCGTAAATTAGAAATATCGACTTCAAGATTGTCCTTCCAGTATCCGTAATGCAAATGTTCTATACGAGAAAAATGCTTACCTATAATAAATCCCAAATACAATCCTAATTCTTTAAGATCAGTTTTAGAAGTATTGTTCATGGTTGTCCCTTTCCTGACAAAATTGGGGATTCTTATACCCAACAGGAGGGGGCCCATCGAGAAAATCCAGTGAGTTCATGATCCGTCTACAGTTAAAAGTTCTTCTACAGCACCTAATAATTCTGGTAAACGGATGGGTTTGCTCAAGATGAGATCAGCACCCATATCTTTGGCCATATTTAAGACAGTATCGGGATTTCCATCGCCAAAAATCCCACCTCCGGAAATTGCAATAATCTTAACATCAAGAGCATGTGATTTAAATTCCAAGATGATTTCAAATCCTTCTTTTTCAGGCATAAAAATATCAGTAATCACCAAATCATAGGATTTTTGTTTATGGAGTTCTATACTATTTTTTCCATCTGAGGTGGTGGTCACTTCATATCCGGCATTCGTGAGAGCCTCCTTGAGAAAATAACGGTATTTGTCATCATCTTCTATTACCAGAATACGCTTCATACATGTACTTTGTGAGAGGGGTTAATTAAAAATCTGTCGGATCAATTCAGTGAGTGTACTGATTTTGACGGGTTTCATCAAAAAATAAGGGATTTGCAACAATTTTGCTTCTTTTTCAGAAATTGAATCACTATGGCCTGTTGCCAGGATGATAGGAAGGTCGTTTCTAAGTTCCAAGATACGTTGACTGAGTTGTGCTCCTGTCATCCCTGGCATATTTTGGTCGGTAAAAACGATGTCAAATTGATCGGGTTGATTCTTGATTCGTTCCAAAGCCATATTGCTGTCATTAAAGGCGGTCACTTGATATCCGAGTCGTTTTAAAGCAATCTCATAAAACATAATCAGTTTTGGTTCATCATCAACAATAACAATATGCTCTTTTCCTTCCTTTCCAGAGGCTGTTGCTGAGGTTGGCACTTCGACTGTTTCGATCACTGGAAAATATATGTGGAAGGTGGTACCTTTTTCCAACTGACTTTCTACGTTGATCATACCCTGGTGGCTTTCCACAATACCATGAACGACGGATAACCCCAATCCTGTTCCTTCATCAACTTCTTTTGTTGTAAAAAAAGGATCAAACACTTTTTCCAGGTTTTGAGGAGAAATGCCAATCCCTGTATCGCACACCCCAAGATAGAGAGTACCGGTTCCATTATTGTGCTGGGGATTGTGGAAAAATGGACACTCTTCACTAGAAACCTGTTTTAAAATGACTTCCAATTTTCCACCTTCACCCTGCATCGCATGATAAGCGTTGGTGCAAAGATTAATAATAACTTGCTGGATTTGGGTTTTATTGGCCGCAATGGGAAAACAATCTTCATTTATGTTTTCGCAAATTTCAATATTGGTTGGGATGACAGCCCTCATCATTTTAATGGCCTCTCTCACGATTGGAGGAATGTGGAGAGGAACCAATCTTTGTTCTGATGTACGACTGAAAGTCAGAATCTGCCTGACTAAATCAGTGGCTCGGTCGATGGATTGCTGTATGGTCTCCAGATAGCTTTCTTTTTTACTTTCTTCGAGTTGTTTGATGTGTAATAACTCTGTGAAGCCCTGGATGGTTCCCAAAATATTGTTAAAGTCATGAGCAATCCCTCCTGCCAGGGTTCCCAAGGCTTGCATTTTCTGTGACTGGTGTAGTTGTTCTTCTAAATGGATTTCTGCCGTGATGTCACGCTGAATTCCTACAAAATTAACCATTTTTCCTGACTGATCAAAAATCGGAGAAATTGTTACCTCACCAACAAATCGTTTTCCATCTTTTCTTTGATTGGTAATGCGACCGTGCCAGGCATGACCACTTGTAATTTGGGTCCACATCTCCTTATAAAAAGAAGCTTCGTGTTGGTCACTCTTAATGATATTCATTTTTTTCCCAAGACTCTCTTCTCTTGAAAATCCTGAAATTTTTTCAAACGCAGGATTGGCATATTGAATCCTTCCCTCAACATCGGTAATGGTGATTGCTTCATGACTTTGTTCAACGGCAGTGATTAAACGTTTTCGCTCTTCTTCAGCTTTTTTACGTTCTGTAATATCTGTGATCAAGGCAAAAAAACCTAGAACGTTCCCATTGTACATGTGAGGGGCATAAACCGCATGCATATACCGGACAACTCCATCTTCATAGGGCATGGAGATTTCGTATTCTACGTGTTGCCCCGCTAATGCCTGGTCGACATAAGGTTTTACCATTTCATAGGGTTTTTTGCCCAATACATCCTGAACATGTTTACCTTCTACCTCACGGGGAGACAGGTGAACCGTTTTTTGGTAGGCATTATTGACAAAGCGATAAACATGATCCTGATCCACATAGGCAATCAAGGCAGGAATGTTGTCCGTAATCAAACGCAATTCCTCATTCCGCTGTGCCAATTCGTCCGTCCGCTCTTTGACACGAATTTCTAACAGATCTTTTGTTTGTTCCAGTTCTTTTAAATACCTGCGGTTTTGGAGTTCAAGCCGTTGTTTTTCCAAGGTATTTTTGACAGAAAAAAGTAAAGCGGTGGGGTGTTCCAAGGGTTTGTTCAGAAAATCAGAAATGTGGTATTTCTCTAGCAGTTTATAAGCGTCTAAGAGATTACCATGTCCTGTCAGAATAATGAAGGCAATATCCTGATTGGTTTTACGGATTTCATCGATCAGAGTTTCTCCATCCATGTGGGGCATTTTCAGGTCGACAATCATCAGATCATAAGGCTGACTGGAAGAGAGTGCATTTTGGTATTTATCCAAAGCTTCCAGTCCATTAGTTGCCGAATCGAGCAGGTGAGGCGTATTTCGTTCTAGAGTTTGAAAAATCGTATCGAGCATGTAGGGTTCATCATCAACCAATAAGATTCGGTAGGCATCTGATCGAACGACTGTTTTTTCCATTACTTCAGTTCCTGTTCTCAGTTTTCATCATTTAGGTCATCTCATGCGGTTTCTGACAGAATGATGGTAAACGTAGTTCCTTCTCCTTGAGCACTGGACACAAGAATTTCTCCGTGATGCTCTTGGATGATACCGTAACTAATGGACAAACCCAATCCGGTTCCTTTGCCAACCTCTTTCGTGGTAAAAAAAGGATCAAATATTTTTTCACTCACTTCTTGAGGAATACCACACCCATTGTCAATAAATTGAATCATTGCCTGAGCGGCTCCTTCAGATGGTCTACGGACTTCTGTTTTGATGGTTAAGGTTGCCTCCTTGACGCCTTCCAGTGCATCCTTTGCATTAACAATTAGATTCACAAATACCTGTTCCAACTGTTGTGCATTTCCGATGACATGAGGAAGATTAGCCGCATAGTTTTTGATGACCTGAACATTTTGCAGTCTCAGTTGTTCATTGATCAAAACCAAACTATTCTCCAAAACATCATGCAGGTTGAGTGGCAGCCGTTCAAAATCTGTTTGACGTGCAAAATTTCTCAAATGATTGACAATTTTCATCATTCGAGTTGTTCCTTCTTCAACCTGTTTGAGAACATTTAAAGCCTGTGGCACACTCAAGTTTTCTTCTCCACCCATGATTGCCAATTGGGCATTATTACGAATATACCCTATGGGTTGATTCAGTTCATGGGCAACCCCACTGGCCAGCACACCAAGAGAAGCCAATTTGGCAGACTGTATCAATTGAGTTTGAGTGCTTTCGAGTTCTTTCATTTTTAATTCCAGGGCATCATAGGCCTCTTGTAATTCCTGGTTGGCGATTTCCAGTTCACGTTTTGTTTTTTTCAACAGATTATTAGTACTTTCATACTCTCTGGCTTTATGGGTGGTGAAGGATAATTTTTCTGTTAAAATCATTGCAAACGTTTGGTACAAGGTATCGCGCAGAGTTTTTGTATCAACAGCCATATATTTCCCCACATAATGGGCATCAATACAAAACAGGTTCACATGTGTTTCAGCAATAACAGTGGCAGTGCATGGTTTATCACTGATGATACTCATTTCTCCAAAAATATCTCCATTTCGGCGTAATTTCAAAATCAATTCTTCTCCACTGTAGATCCCCACCATTCCTCGGATTAAAAAATAAACTTTATCATTTTCTTGCCCCTCTACGAGAATTCGAGCGCCTGGTGCATAGCTAATGAAAGTCGATAAAGGAACCAACATCTCTATCATTTCATCGGGTAATGGAGCAAACAAGCGTGATTCTTTTAAGTATTTGACGACTTCTTCATTATCCTTGAAGATGACGGGTTCTTTTTCAGAATCATGTGTGGGAGGAATGCGCTGAATTTTGCTTTTTTCCAGGGCATTTTTCACAGAAAATAACAATGCATCGGTTTCTACGGGTTTGTGTAGAAAATCAGAAATCTGATACTTTTCCAGCAATGAATAAGCCTCTGCTAAATCACCGTGTCCTGTTAAGACGATGATCGCCACACCTGGGTCAGTTTTTCGTATTTCCTTGATCAATGTCTGACCATCCATGAGTGGCATTCTAAGATCGGTGATGATCAAGTTATAACGCTGTGTTGTCCATTTCTCCAAGGCTTTGGCCCCATCACGGGCAGCATCAATTTCGTAGGGAGTGTTCTTTTCCAGCAAACCAATCAGCATATTCATGACAAAAGGTTCATCTTCCACGACAAGCAGCCGATATTTCCGTTCTTGAGATTTTGGATTCGCCATATTGTTTTTCCCTATCGTTGTCGTGGGTTGTACGGAGGTTTTGCCTATTACCCAAGATTTGTATCTTCCGATACAGGCAAGATAACTGTAAAGGTCGTTTTGTTTGTATCCGTTATGTTATCTGAATTTTTTGGTTTTTCAACACTGGATACGTGTATTTGTCCTCGATGTTCCTGGATAATGCCATAACTGATGGACAAACCCAACCCCGTTCCTTTGCCAACCTCTTTTGTAGTAAAAAATGGATCAAATATTTTCTCTTTAATGAATTCAGGAATACCACACCCATTGTCGATGATTCGTACTACTACTTCAGTGAAGTCCTGATTTTGTGCACGAACCTCTGTTTTTATGATTAAAGTGGCATTATGGATAGCTTCCAGGGCATCTTTTGCATTGATAAGTAAGATTCACGAACACTTGTTCCAATTCAATTGCAATGTGACCGTCTCTAAAGACGACTCCTTCTGCTCGTTTGCCCAAATATTGACTGGAACGAAAAAACACAAGAGTAGGTGACTCCAACAAAAAATAATAAAAACAACTCTGATCATTTTAGGAAATATTTGACGTGAAGTGTCTCTTTTCTCCACCCGCTCATGAACAAATGATTCATATTTTGGCCGAAGTACTGATTCTTACGGAATCTTTTTTGACATTCAAGTTTTTTACAGGATGTCTCCAGGAGCTGATGAGGTATTCTGTAGTGGTAGGCTAGAAGTCAATACTTCTTGAGCAGAGAAATGGATTATCTCAACACCAAAAATGTATTAAAAATGGGGGATTTTCATTTTGATAGTTTTTTTGCGCCTTTTCAGTAGCAAAAAGGGACATTGGTAATGCCCAAAACATGGGAAGTATTCGGTCTCCTGAATAGATTAACTAAAAACTAGAGAGAATAAACCATTTGAATCATATATAACCCTGTTTTAGGTTTGCCTTGGCTTAATAAATGCCGTCCCCCTGAGCGGAGTCGAAGGGTTTCACAAAGATGCTTCGACTGCGCTCAGCATGACAAATTTGAGGCATTTTTGCACTTCAGCAAAGTACATGGCCAGGACAAAACTTAGTCACGGTATTATATCCAATTTTACAACATCGCCCATCAATTTCATTGTAATGTTTATGAACAATTTCTCTCCTAAAACTTATTGAGGAGTTCCTTTTTTACATCGATTCAGTATGTTTTTAGAGGGTTCATGATATTTCCATTTTCCAGGAAGTGTTGTTAAAGTAAGGCTCACTTCTTTCCATTTCTTATGTCCTTTTTTCTGCAATTGGTTGAAGTTTTCACAAACCGAATGTGCAAATTGTTCTTGGGATTTTCTAGCTTTTCCTTGAGTATTATTGGTAACCAAAAAAGTTTTTACTCCAAACGTATGTACGTTGTTATTCAGCCATTTATAGCTACTTTCCTGATTTGCACGGATCACCCGTTGGGTATATTCTTGAGCAACTTTAATAGTAGTGGGATGGTCAGAAGCAAAAGATAGTAATTTTATTTTACTTTTAGTCGATTCAGGAAGATTCAGTTGTGGAGTTGGTTGCCCTGCGACCACTAAAACTACATCAATTTCTTGATTGGACAATTGGTCGATTGCTTCCTCATAATTACTCAAGACCATTTGCTGGTGAGGAATATGCTGATCAAACATAAGGCGGTAAATAGTATTACCAGTCAGCGCAGTTCCACTACCTTTCGAACCAATTGAAATTTTTTTGTCTTTAATTTGATGGACATATTCCATGTTTGAATCAGCACGTACAATAAAGTGCATTTCTTCAAAATATAATGGAAGAACGACTCGAACATCTTTAATACGATTCCAGATTTTTTTATTCTTTTTTGATACAGTCAGTAATGCGTTATAAACATCCGATTGGACAAGGGCAAATTGGACGTCTTGTCTTTCTTTTAATAATTTCATATTTTCGACAGATCCATTTGTAGATTGTACCTCAAGCTTAATGTTCGAGTCCGGCCCTATATATTCTGAAAGATTTTGACCAAATTGATAATAGGTAAACCCTTTTTTTCCAGTAACAATTCTATAATTTTCTGTTTTTTGGTCATTGCTTTTTTTCTGAACAGGGCATTTGTCCAGAATAT
>JANQHV010000052.1 GCA_028282505.1 SAR324 cluster bacterium
ATAATAAAATATACTGGGCTTTGAATATTTTATGTGTCATCGCATCGGCGGCACAGTGTTACAGCATCTGAGCTTGATCATATTTTCGTCTGATAAACACTGTTTCATATGTTTGACAGAAGTGTTCTCTGAGCTGGCCGAAGAGGATATGTTAAAGGAGCGGAAATCACAGTACGCCCGGAAACATCAGAGGCAAGAAAGGCAAGGGAAAAGAGAAATACGGAGATCAATGGGAATTTAGCAAAGAAAAAGAAGTGATTAGGTAGGCAGATAGGGCAAAATAATGAAAAGAAGGAAGCGGCTTAAAATGCAATGATTTGATTATATTGAAACAAATGTGTACAATTGATTCGTAAATAAACGATTCGCTATGGCACAAAGCACCATTCAAAGAGGCTCATCAACAAGAAATGGTACAGAAATTATGCGTATTACCTTAGAAGTTCCTGATAATATCCAATCTCTGCTTCCCCATGAACAAGAATCTATTGCCCAAGCACTTGAGCTAGAACTACAATTGAGGCTCAGTAACATGATTACCGGAAAGACATACAAACCGGAAAATATTAGGATTATGAAAGAAGCTATTAAGATGTCAAATGAAATGAAAGCCAAAGGAACAACAAGAAAAGAAGCATTTAAACAGTTCCGTGAGGTTCTTGACGAAATTGATAATCAAATTAACAAATCCTCTCATTTCTCGCATTCATAAGAACATATAGCAAACGCATATTTATTCGTTTTTTCCACCTTACAAAATATCCCAATGACCCGGATGATATTGCTTTTCTCCTATGCGCTTTAAATGGCGAAGCTACCCACCTTATCAGTTACGACAAGCATTTACTGGACTTAGACGGAACGTATGAGATCAAGATTTGCAAGCCGGTTCCTTTTTTGAAAGAATTAAGAAAAGTCCTCAAAGATATCGAGATTTAAAGAGGGCAGCAGAGTTTTCATTCTTCAGTCCCTTCCTGGGTATCAATAAGTTTTAATTGTTTATCAGCCTGCTCCATCAACAGAGTCACCATAGCCCACACCAATGATCGATCTTGAACACTCAACCGATCTGGTTCGCGACAAAGGATCGAAATTCGACTGGAGCCTGCTGTCACCCAACGCCTGCCTCGTGACTGAAACTTTTGCTCAGAAAGATTTTTTCTAAGCATCATTTTTTCTTCCATAGAACTGTCTCGTGCCGGATCTCGTTCTTCTCCGAGAAGCTCTATTGTCAGTTTCCCACTGCAACGAATCGCAGCACGAAAATGGCAGTCTAAAAATCCATCCAGGGCTTTTTTAAGAACATGAAAGATGTCCTCCACATCTTCGACTTTTTGTAAGCCTTGGTGCCCGTGAACAAACTGGGCGAAGTCACTCTCTTGACCGAGGTGTTGCATGCTCAGTTCCTTCTTATCTTCTCCATGTGCGGTATGGTGCATCACATGAGCCGATCGAATGGCTGGTTCCAACAAGGCTGCATTGTGAGCGGCATCACTGCTTTTGTCTAAGAACAAGACGACTTGGAGTTCATGTGCCTCTTCTCGGTGGTCTGGATAGGCAGTCAAAACAACCACCGGAATGAATTTTTGTATTCCCTCCTGTTTCAACATCTTCATTCCATCCATCACGGGCATATTGACATCCGTGATAATAAGAGTGATGTCGTCACGGTGTTTTTTGATTATTTCAGAGGCTTGGAGACCATTTTCGGCTTCGAGAAATGTGGGTTCACAACCAGGGAAGGTGCAGAGCACTTTTCCCATTTCTCGGAAAATAGGTTGGTCATCTACGACCAGAATGGTTGGTCTGATTGTTTCTGTCATTTTTTTCTCCTGATTTTGTTAGTTCTTCGATAGTGTCACAGTAAAAAACCCTGGCCATTGGGGATGAGGATTTATCAGATTTTCAAAGCTTGGAGAATTTCCAAGAGTTTGCTTTCACTGACTGGCTTAGTGGCCCAGCCTTTCACACCGAGTTTTTTTGCGCGAGTTTTCATGATTGCTGAATTCTCAGTACTCAATACGACCACTGGCGTATTTTTGTTGCGATTGCTGCTGTCTGACCGGACAGCCTCGACGAAACTCAACCCATCCATTTCTGGCATATTGATGTCCGTAATGATGAGATTGAATGACATTTGCTGAGTGACAGGAAGCGCTCTCAAGCCATCATCAGCTTCTTTTACGCTGTGTCCCACTTTTTCGAGAACTTTTCGCAAAGCTTCTCGTATTGTGATTGAATCATCGACCAGGAGAATATGTTTCTGCATAGCAATTCCTTTCTGGCTTACTGCTCAGTTGCCGCAAGAGCGAATTCCTGAAAAGTTTGGGAAAAATCTAATTCGGTTTCGGAATCAAATTCACAGTTTTGGATTGCGTAATCGTCTGCTACGTCAGTTGGTAGCTGGAAACGCCACTGGATCCAATAGAGAAACTTGGTGGTCAGCTCAACCAACAGGTCAGAAGTGCCCGCTTTCCAGGCACTTTCAGCGCTATGAGTCAGTTTTTCAATATTTTGAAATCCTGCTGTTCCCGCAGATCCTTTTAACGTGTGAAGCGTGCGTAAAAATGTATCAACATCTCTGTCATCACCAGTATTGATGGCCTCATGGAGCTGATCGAGAAGATACGGTAGCTCCGTCTGCAAGAAGGTAGTGGTGATTTCATCATCAATTTCCTCATTGCCCGAATCATCTGCATCAAAAAAGAGCATTTCATCATCTGAATCCGACTCCTCCACCTCCAAAACGATTTCTCGCACTTCAGCGGTTGCTTCAGAAGAAAGCCGGTCCGAGAGCCAGTCAAACAGCGTAACCAGGTCTGGCAAAACCTTGATTGTGGCATAAGGACCTTTGGGGTCTCCGAACTGAACCAAGTGGGCTTTTCTCTGGATTGTTGAATTAGTATTAAAAATGGCCAGGTGGTGAACACCATGCTCGATGACTTGCTGTGTCAATACACCAAGTGTGGTGCTTCCAAAAATGTCAATACTTTCTGCATTGAGTGCCATTATGGATGTACCTTGTTTATTCGCAAACTCGAAGAGTTCCAGAAGTTCGTGAGCCTGTCGGCTTCCCTCAGCCAATTCTTCATTGACCGTCACGAGAGAGAAAATACACTCAGGGAAAGTAAATATTGTCACTGAGCCAAAGGGTCGTTCAAATACATCCATTGGTTCTCCTTTCATGAGTATTACTTGATTGCCAGAGACATTAAAGACTATGAGCTGTCCATCTTTCATAAATTCAAGCCCCCAACCAGCGCCACCCTTTTTTCGTGAAGCCTCGCGATCAACTGGCTGTTTTGGGTCAAATCCTTTACCTTGATCGCAAACTGCAATCGCAGCGAAGGATGGCTTTGTCACCACCCCAACTTTGAGAAACCGTTGAGGATCGCTTTCATTTCCATGAATCGACGCATTTTCGATTGCCTCGGTTACTGCCAAATACATCTCGCGCCAGTCGTTCGCATCAGTAAAAATCTGCTGCAACTGCTTTTTTACTGACTTGTAGTATGCCTGGCGGGCGTCTTCTTGTGTTTTCATGAAGGACCAGGTCATGATCTCTCCTTTCGTTCAAGCACAAAGATTGAGCAGTCGTCGTTTGGAGGATGAGGTGAAAAACTTATCCAATCCTGCACCACCGCATCAAGAAACTCCTGTGCTGGTAACTGAGCGTGTTTCCGAATCGAGTTCTGGAAATGGCCTTCGCAAAACAGACGCTCTCCCCTGGGAAGTTCTCGATTTCGATGCTCATCGAGGCCATCGGAGTATAGAAAAAGTTTCTCGCCAGCAGTTAAATCTCCCCGCCAGGCTCGAAACTCATCAGGTTCGTGCTTTTTGCCAATTTGTAGAAACGCACCGGAACTAGTGAGTTCCCGTATCTCACCTTCTGATGAGATCAAGAGAGCGGGGTGATGTCCTGCCGTCCCGATGGAAGACCGTCCGTTATCCAAGTGAATCATGGCATGAATGGCAGTCAAACCTTGAGGGACAATTTCGTTGCTGACACTCCGACTCAACTCTGCAGGAAAGCACTGGGTCAGTTGATTGCTAATGTGACTCAACAGGTTTCCTGGCTCCAAGCCAATGGAGGGACAACTGACAGAGGCTCCGGGAAGAAACATGGTCAACATGCCTGAAGGGATGCCGTGATGCTGTACATCGGCGAGCAATACCGAAAGCACGGTATCACTCTGAACAAGACGAGCAAAGATGATGTCTCCACTCACGACCTCAGCGGCACGAGCAAACCAGGCCATCCTCCACCCTTTCTGAGTCAGGTGGTCTGTCAAGTCTTGTGTTGGCAAGAGTCCTTGCTGAATGGCGGCAGCGATCTCACCTTCAATTTTTTGTTGGTTCAGTTGCTTTTGATGTGCCTCTTGCGTTTGCTTGAGAAGTATTGCATTGCGCAGCCGCAAAACGAGCTCATCAGGATCGATCAGTTTTGACGCATAGTCATGGGCCCCATTACCCAGGAGATTATTCGTGATCTCCTGGTTTCCCTGGGCAGTAAACATGACTACTGCAATGTCCTCTGTTGATGGATCGCTCTTGAGACGTCGAAGTACCTCAGAACCATCCATTTTTGGCATCATCACATCTAGCAGAATCACGTCTGGTTGGAATGTTTGGGCGATCTGAAGAGCCTCTTCCCCCTGTTCTGCTTCTCGGATATTCTTCGGTTGTGTGAAATCAGAACAGGCGATGGTGCCTGTTTTCCGAAATATTTCCTGGTCATCGACTACCAAAACTTTGGGTGGCCAAAGGAATGTTTTCATACAGCCTCCTCCTTTCGCTCAAGCACAAAAATTGAGCAATCGTCTCCTGGCGGATCAGGTGAAAAATTTTTCCAATCCTGAACCACCGCGTCAAGAAACTCCTGTGCTGGTAACTGGGCGTATTTCCGAATAGAGTTCTGCAAATGTTGCTCACCAAACAAAGGCTTTCCTTTAGAGAGTTCTCGATTTTCACGCTCATGGAGACCGTCGGAATACAGGAGAAGTTTCTCCCCAGGAGACAAGTTTCCTCGCCAGGTTCGAAACTTGTCAGGTTCGTGCGGATTTCCAATTTGCAGGAGTATACCCGAACTGTTGAGCTTTCGTATCTCACCTTCTGGTGAGATCAACAGAGCAGGACGATGCCCTGCTGTCGCGATGGAAGACACTCCATCATCTAAGTGAATCATCGCATGAACGGCCGTCAAACCTTGAGGGACAATTCCGTTGCTCACACTCCAACTCAGTTCTGTGGGAAAGCACTGCGCAAGCTGCTTGCTGATATGACTCAGCAGGTTCCCTGGTTCCAGGCCGATGGAAGGACAACTGACAGAAGCTCCAGGAAGGAACATGGTCAACATGCCGGAAGGGATGCCATGATGTTGCACGTCCGCCAGCAATACCGAGAGCACAGTATCACTCTGGACAAGACGGGCAAAGATGATATCCCCACTCACGACCTCAGCGGCACGAGCAAACCAGGCCATTTTCCAACCTTTCTGAGTCAGATGATTCGTCAGCTCTTGCGTTGGCAAGAGTCCTTGTTGAATTGCGGCAGCCAGTTCACATTCAATCTTTTGTTGGTTCAGTTGTTTTCGGAGCATCTCTTTCGTTTGTTTGAGAAGCACCGCATTGCACAACCGCAAGACAAGCTCATCAGGGTCAATCAGTTTTGAGGCATAATCATGTGCACCAGCACCCAGAAGGTTATTCGTGACCTTCTGGTTTTCCTGGGCGGTAAACATCACCACTGCGATGTCTGCTGTTGCGGGATCGCTCTTGAGGCGTCGAAGTACTTCAGCACCATCCATGCCTGGCATCAACACATCCAGCAAAATCACGTCTGGCTGGAATGTTTTGGCGATCTGAAGCGCTTCTTCTCCCTGTTCTGCTTCCCGGATATTTTCTGCTTGTGTGAAATCAGAACAAGCCACAGCTCCCATCTTGCGAAACGTTTCTTCGTCATCAACAATCAAAATTTTGGGTGGCCAGAGGAATTGATTCATACTTCCTCCTGCTCTGGTTGTTGTTTTGGCAACATCACAGTGAAAGTACTGCCTATGGCCAGTTTGCTGTCAACTCGTATGAGTCCACCATGCAGATCGAGAACGTTTTTTACAAGAGACAGTCCAATACCAGTGCCCTGGCTGTTTTGTTCTTTATCTCCGGCCTGAGCACCATGATCGAAGATAAATTCTATTTTATCTTCCGGGATACCTGGTCCACTATCGCGGATGGTCACGACAACGAATGATGATTCTTCTGAAAGTGTGATCACGACCTGCCCTTCCTCCGTGAATTTGACGGCATTCTGAACGAGATTGTGGAACAATTCCGCAATCCAGATTTCATCAGCCTGGATCGTACAATTTTCAGGGGTTTCTAACCTGAGTTCCAGGCCCTTGGCTGTGGCAAAATTCTCTAAGTGCATGACCGTTTTTTGAAGTATGAAGACCAGATCAATATCTGAAGTGCGTAACTTAATATTGGGAAGCTGTTGCCGGTCCATCAACGCCACCTGTTGGAGAGGCCGGATGCTGATCGTCGCCAACTCTGCCAGACTCATCAAGAGTTCTTTTTGCTCAATAAGAAACTTGCTTGGAACTGTTACGGATTCCTGACCGACCTTAGTTGACAAGAACTGATTGATTACCTTCTCTCCCAGTTGAGCTTTCCATTTCATCGCGGAAACATGGTTGATGGTTTGGTGACCTGAGCGTTGGTACCATTCCAGTTTCATCCGTTCAGAATCAGCCTGACGAACTCGTTTTTCTTTCTCAGCAGCCACAATGGCGGCCGTCACAGTTTCCATCTGCAGTGGCTTTTCCAGGTAATCAAATGCCCCGCTATTCATTGCCGTACGGGTTTTCATCATGTCTTCATCCGGATAAGCAGTCATCATGACTACTGGGACAAGTGGCCAGTGCTCTTTAACATGAGCCAGGAGTTGAAGACCGTCCATCCCTGGCATGGTGATATCCGTCAAAATTACTGAAATATCAGGATGCTGCTCAAGCACTTTGATCGCTTTTTTGCCAGAGTTGGCATAATGCAGGACCAACTCCTTTTTTTTCCGTTCTTTTCGGAAGTACTGTTGAAAAAGAATTTCGACACTCTCCTCATCATCGACAACAAGGATGTGTTGTTTAACAGCCATTTTTTTCTCCTTTCCAGAGTTGCTTTTTGAGTTCGAGGACACGTGTCTTGAGCATATCCACATCAAGCGGTTTCGTAAAAAAATCATCTGCTCCCACACTACGAGCTTCCTTGGCCCGGCTGTCGTAAGCAGAAATAACAAAGACAAACGGTGGGGGATTGGACCACCGCTCCCTGATAACTTTGACCAGATCGATGCCACTCATGCCTGGCATGTTGATATCGGACAGGATCAGCACGATGTCCATTGTTTGCTGATTGCCCAGAAAATCCAAAGCTTCCCCGGCATTGAGTGCGCAATCGAGCTGAATCTCACCTTTTCTTATTTCTTTACGAAAAAGTTGCCGTATAACGACCAAGGCGTCTTCTTCGTCATCTATCGCTAGCATGTGAAAGGATTTTGTTTGTATGTTTTCCATACCGTCTCCTTATTTTTCCTTCCCCAAGGGAATCGATATAAAAAAGGTAGTACCTTGACCCTCTTTGCTTTTGACAGACAGCTTACCTTTATGCTCGTCAGCGATTATAGTATGGGAGAGAGACAAACCAAGACCTGTACCTTTTCCTGGATCTTTGGTGGTAAAAAAGGGATCAAAAATTTGCTTTTTGACAGACTCGGGCATGCCTGGCCCATTGTCTGTGATGGTGACAGTCAATACTTTCTCATGAAATTCTGTTCGGATCTTCAACTGCGGTTGAAACACTGATTCCTGATCTTGTTGGTTGGCCAACGCCTCAAGGGCGTTGTTGATGATATTCAAAAAAACTTGCCCCAAGCGAGGAGCAGCTCCCCAAATGTGTGGTATCTTCTCATTGAGTTCCAGACATTGCTTAATTTCAAATCCAGTGTGCTGAGCGCGAAAGGCGTGATGTGCGATCTTAAAATATTCCTGGAGCAAAGCATTCACGTCAACTTGCGTCCAGGTTTGACCTCTCTCGGACCGAGAGTGGCTGAGCATCGTAGTTACGATATTACTTGCTCTTTCCCCATGTTCCACCATTTTTTGACAGTACTGCTGAATTCCTTTGGTGAGCTCGTCGACTTCTTCAAAATCAAGCGGCTCACTTTTGAGTTCGATGAGAAGATCTTCCAGATCACGTTTCGTGAGTTTTGCGAAATTGATAATGAAGCTCAGGGGATTTTTCATCTCGTGGGCAACTCCTGCGACGAGTGTTCCAAGCGAGACAAGTCGCTCCTGCTGTACCATAGTTTGGTGCGCTTGTTGCAGTTTTTCGGTACGCTCAAGTACTCTTTCTTCAAGACGTGCATTCGTTCGCCGAAGTTCTTCATTCAAGTCTTCGATATAGGCATGGCGAAATTTCCGTTTGGAAACATCTCGGATAAAACCTGTGAATTTCTGCTCATCATCGATATAAAATTCCCCAACCGACAACTCTATAAAGAAAATAGAGCCATCTTTACGCTTTGCCGGGAGTTCTCGTGTGGTACCGATGATGCGTGGTTCACCAGTCTGGTGGTATTGTTTGATGTATCTGTGGTGTTCTTCCCGATGCGGTGATGTCATGAGCATATTCACGTTTCTGCTAATCAATTCTTCTGGCTTATAGCCAAAAATCAACTCCGTTCGGTTATTAGCAAATTCAATGGTGCCAAGGTGGTCCGTTGTTAGGATCACATCAGGCACTGTCTCCACAATTGCCGCAATTTCTCGAAAGGCATTGTCCTGCTCACGTAAGGTTTTTCTGAGAAGATCGTTGGTCTTTTGGAGTTTTTGCTCGGCTCGTTTTTGTCGGGTCATGTTCGTGTGAGTGACGATAAGATAGATTTCACCGTGACTCTCACAACGATTCATTCGCAACGTAAACCAGTACTCGTTGTCGGAAGTATGAAGAGGATACTCCATGATAAAATCATGTGACCACCCCCCAATCAATGCTTCCAGGTTGCGGACGATTGTTTTGCATCCAGGATCTTGCTCACAAACTTCGAGATAATTCACCCCAAGGCCATACGTCTCACCCTCGTAACCATTTGCCTTGGCAAAAGTGATCCAGGCGTGATTCACATAAATAATATCCCCCTTTGCATCTAAAATGGCGAGGTGTTGAGGCATTGAATCCAAAAAGAGCTTCTGCCGTTCGGATTGTTTGCTGAGTTCGATGTGCAGCGCCTGGAGACGTTTGTCAGCTTCTCTGAGGCTGAGCCAGGACCGCCGCATAGATTGCGCCATCACATTAAATGACCACGCCAGCACAGAGAGTTCGTCTTGACGTGATCGCATTTGGGGAAATTTAATTTCTTTGGATTCCTGCTCAGGATTGAATTCATGAAGTGCCTCTGCGAGAACACGGAGATGACGCACAACGCTACGTTCGAAGAGCAGCATCATAAAGGCAGCCACTATGAGGATCTGTAAAAAGTTCACTCCTAAAATGAAGAACGACCGTTTCCAGAGATTTTGGTAAATCCCATCCAGTTCGGCTGTAATGCGAAGCTCCCCAAGATGACGGATTTGATCACGGTAATCTTTGTATTTAATCGGGATAACCCGGACAAATGGTTGCGCCGCTTCTGTGCCATGGGAAAATATTTGATTATCGTGTTCTGTCAACATGATTTCTGCTTTAGCAACATAGTGCAGCGTCGCAATCCCTTGCAGCACAAACTTGACCGTCTTTAGATCGTTCACCCACAGTTCATGAGCCATCGTGGGCAGGACGGTTGTTTCTACTCTCTGAAGGCCCATTCTGATAACGCCAAGATCCTCTTCATATGACCTCCAAACCTGAAACACTGTGAAAGCCAGCGTGATGAACGAACTCAGTAGCACGATCCGTGTGATCAAAACACGCGAGATCGACGTTTTAATAGTCACAATCTTTTGTTCCCCTCTTGTGTAAAAAATGTGGAATAATACTCCATCAATTTCATTTCCTGCAACGCTTTGGCAAGGTCTTGAGTGATTTTAGTGTGTCGGCGGTGAAGGTATATAAAAATCTTTCTCTCATCGAGTGGAGGATGTAGTACACGAATGCCTGGCACCCCAAGGTCAGACAGAATACTCCTCCCACTTTTCAGCGAGTACACAACAATCCCAACCTTTTCCTGCAAAAGAACTTGGAAAAGCCTGACTGGATTGGGAGCAACGAGATGCTGCGGGCAGTGATCAAACTCCTGATGAAGTCGCTGCCATCCATGAGGGAAGGCTGGAACCAGGTCACATGCCTGGGACCAGTCGATGGTGTTCGGACCACCTTTGTGCACAAAAGCGACAAAATGCCGAATTCCTATGAACTCGGGTACTTTTACCAGATTCGAAAAGCGTTGCTCAATAGCGGAAATTCTTGGGTAAGTCCCATCGACGTTTCCCTGGTTTGCTTCGATGAGCGAACGTGCATTTTCTTCAAAAAATAAAAACTTGCACGTCACACCTGCTTTCCGACAGACCTCCCGAACCATCTGATCATAGATACCCGATCCATCCCTATGCGACAAACCAGGCACCTCGACATGACTGAAGGTGAGCCCGGCTCCTTCTTGAGCTGGCTCAGCCAAGTTTCCAAAAACCATTCCTTCCGTGGAGATGGCCAACATGACACACAAAAATATTTTTTTTGCGTTAAACATAATGACCTCTCTTGAAAAAATTATTCATGAAGAACTGGAATGCTGATCGAAAAGGTGGACCCTTTTTCCAGTTCGGATTGCACTGCGATTTCCCAACCATGGAGCTGGCAGAGCTTCCAGGCAACAAACAAACCAATGCCCAGACCTTGTTGTTCCTGGTTCTCTCGGTCAGATTGAATGAACAATTGAAAAATACTGCCCAGATCCTGGACTGCGATGCCAGGACCGGTATCAGCAATATGGACAAAAATCAGCTTCTGGTTTTCCTCAACCGAAACCGTTACATAACCATTGGGCGGAGTCATGTTGACCGCATTTTTCATCAATTCCGTGAAAATAGTCATTGCGCACTGATCAGCTTCAAGAGTGCCCCTGATTTGATCCGGGACAGAAAAAACAACTTCTTTCTCCTCTGCTTTCTTTCTCATTTTTTCAAACAGGGGGGAGAGTAAAACGCTTAAACTGATCGACTGCTTATTGAGTTGTTTCTTTTCAGTCAGGAGTTGAGCTGCCATCTTTACATTCTCTCCAGCGTCCCGAAGTGGAATAAAAGCCTGATTTGCTCCCTGAACGAAGGTGACGGCCTTTTCCCAATCGTCTTTTTTCACCTTCTCCCATTCTTTTTCCATGGCTT
>JANQHV010000067.1 GCA_028282505.1 SAR324 cluster bacterium
TGTGAGAAAATGGATGATTGCCAGATCTAAAAGTGGACAAAATAATAAACTTTGGAGTCACATCAACCATATTATCCGTTTGCATGGCACCACCTGAAATGAATTTTAACACACGAATGGTATCTTTTATTCGCTGAATCCGCGTTTCTTTGGGAAGACGATAGAGTTTGAGCGGATTGCCTGCTTTGTCCTTAGCAAAAGGCTCATCAATTTCTGAAGCTCCTTGCTCTAAAGCATTTTGGGCTAGGGCTTGGTTTAGGTTTTTGAATCCAGTCCTGTCTTGCACTGAAAAGGTTCCGGCCTGTTCTAAATTCAGAGAGAACATGCCTTTCATCATGGCAGAATACTCTTCCTTGGAAAAAGGAACTGGATTTCCTTCCTGGCGAGACATGCCAGACCAGTGTTTTGCCGTCTGAGTTCCAGCAATAGCAATCAACGCCGAATTTTTCAGGGGAGACACCCTGGTTAACGTAATATTCTCTTTTTTGCTTTTACCAGTGTTTGGGTCAGTTACCTCTATCTTACCAGCACGCATATAGCCAAAAATGTCATCATCTCCATATTGAATTGGATTTGCTTCTGTATAAGCCACTTTGCTTTCCCTGATGATGGGGGACATTTCCCATTGAGCATGGTGCTGTAGGGTTTCTCTCCACCAATAACGCCATGCCTGTCCAGAGACATAAGGATACATCCTGCCATGCTTTCTAATTTTTTTTGTAATCACCCCATTTTCATTGATTGGTTGGGGATCTTTGCCTGCATTGTTTAAAGCGGCAACATCTACATCAATAATGATAAATCCTTGTGTTGTTTTCATAGTTTCTCCTTTTAGTTTGCCGTATATGAACCAAAGATATTATCCGAATCTTCTGAATCCACTAATTCTTCTTCAAAAATGGAATCGGAAAGTTGGATTCTCTTTTCATGAAGGAGTTCGTAAAAGTAAATGAGTAAATAATCTTTGACTTCTCCCCAATAGAGATTGTTTCCCAGTAAATGGAAGTTGATTTCTTTCAAAGTAATCAGTGCTTGTTCATTTTCTGCTTGATAGTTCTTCTCACATAGCCTCACTATTTCTTTTCTCAAAGCTGCTTTGGTGTTTGCATCCCGGATCTTTTTCAAAGCTTTCTCTAAATCAGCCTGAGAATCTCCATAAATTTGAAAGATTCCCTGCACTAGTTTTTTCAGTGTATCAAATTGTTCCTGTGTCATTTGCAAAATCTCCTTTCCATAATGAACAGCAATCATAATTGGAAACATTGTTTCTCTCTTATTTTCAAAATCATTTTCTTGTTGCTGCATAAGATGACGAGTAATGGAGTAACCATTCAGTAAACTTTGGTAAATGGTATTTCTGGAATTTTGATACTCTCCAGCCTCCTGTTCTATTTCTTGATCTTTCATAACTTTCACAACTATGCCTGTTATAGGGTCTGCTTTTGAACCTTTAGACAATCTATAATGTAAATTGACAAAACGGTTCCATTCCTGTTTGAGGCCAACCACTAAAATCTTTGTTAAAAATTGAAATACATTTTGATTCAATGTGTAAATTGAACAGTCTGGTGATGCCCCAAAATTAGTAAAATGAAATAATGTTAACGTTTGTGGTTGATTGCCAGCTTGTTCTTGTATTTCCTGCATATCCATAATCAAATCACGGGCAAAATAAAACAAAGCGTTAGTCGGATTAGAGTAAGAGGATTTGAGAATACTCTTTGAAGAACCGGTAGCGAGATGCCCCCAGTTCTCAGCCAATGTTTTTTCCTTCCAAAGTTTCTTGACTTCAGAAGAATTGATTTGTAGTAGTGCCACGTTCCCACCTAACATTACAATTCCAAGTGGTAAGAAAAATAGCTTTACGATGCAGAAACCACATAAATATGAACCCTCTTCAAAGGAATGATGGAAATTCAAAAATTTTCCCGATCCAGACAAAGGGAACAGATTCCTTCCAGCCGCAAATAGATCACCTTCATACCCACAGGTTTTACAATAGCCCTTAATATCAGAGGGATGCTCCAAAGATCGATAATAGATCATCGTCTCTTCAAGGTTCTTTTTGACACTGACATTTGTGATCTTGGAGTTTAAAAACAAAGCATTTAACTTTTTTCCCCATGAGTTGATGTAGATACCAGCAACTTGTTCCACCAGCTCCCATAGCGTTGCTTCAGTAAATTGTTGTTGGTATTCTTCCAATACCATTCCTCCAGCATCAATAAAGGGATCTCCTGTTTGCGAAAAATTGATTTCGATCATAAGTATACTCCGAATTGTTCAAGGTGGTGAAAACGTCACAAGCTCCTTATCATCTTACTAATTGTTGACAGGGAACGACAATTGAGGTATTTTTATATCAAATTTTCTAAGTATTATTCGTGTGTTATTTTTTAACAAGTTTTTTTAAAAAATATTGATGAATAGCCTGATCGTAGTTAAACGCATCATTGACAAAATCAAACCAGTGACATTAATTCTAGCTTTGATCGGTTTGATTTGGGTAATATCAATGTCTTTACAAACTCTTGAAATAGCATTAACAAGAATCAAAAGTGTGGAGATAGGATCAACAAAATTTGAGTTTTTCCCGCCGTAAAAATTTAATTGGTCATTCTCTATGCTTACGGTATAATAACTTTCGCCCAATACATGCAACGTTCTTCCAAATGTGGAATTGAAATAGTATTATTCGTGTGTTGGGCGACATTTTCTCCCTTCTATCACCTGAAACCAATCATGGGACTTGTCAAAACGGAAATTGAAGTCCTCAATACAGTGAATCTCTTATGACACAGCTACTACAACAAGCATTTGAAAAAGCCTCGCATTTTCCACAAGACCAACAAGATGCATTGGCAAAAATGATCTTACAAATCGATCACATTGATCCTGAATATGGCCCCATCTTTCAATTGGATCATGCAGAATATGAACGACACGGAATCACTGATAAAAACCTGGAACAAACCAAGAGAGAGCTTGGGTTGGCATGAAGTTAAAATTCATTCCTAATCTTTCTCTAAAAGCCAGAAACATCTATGAGCACTTACCCAAAAATCGCCAAGTTGATGTCCTTTGTTTAGCTCAGTTCCTTCCAGAATTAGTTGAGAGGAAGTTAGCAACCCTCGTTAACAATACCAAAGAACCATTTGAATATCGTTTTCACTGGAAAAAGAAAGGTATCAAAATCCAGTTTAAGCTAAGTAAACAAACCCAAACACCTTTGATCATTGATCTGTCTGTTCAATGATATTTCACTCCACCATCCGCACCATGCCCATCCCTAAGGTTCCTTTTTCACCAATACCGGTTGAAAAGGCCATGTTCAAAAACGAAGCCGGCCCCTGTAATTCCAGATCACAATGAGTGGCCACCAGTTTGTGACGGCTGCCATGCTGCACCACGGGAAAGGTACGAATGTGTTTTCGAGTCTCTCGGACTGGACAAAACCGCAATTGACAGGTTTCCTGGGGAATTTCCTCCTGATGGTGTTCCCGCACACGCATCCGCAAGCCATCCAGCAATTGATTTTCCAACGCCTCTTTTTCATTGAGCGTCAAATATCGCTTGCCATCGGGCAACACTCCTGGCTTGGCTCTGGCCACGAAACCCGAATGAAAGGGAGTGACCCGCACGGAAGTCCGTTCTTCCAAATCAACTGGAGGTAATAAAGCCACACCGGTTACATCAAACCGACAAGTCCCAATATGAATCTGCTGTTGCATGGTTTGCTGCTCATGAAAAATCCCAAACAACACATGCTTGATGAACATCTCTTTGGGAGAACTGAAAACAATGGAATACTCCTGGTATTGCCGGACGTGATATGCTGATTTTTCAGGATGGCGCCGTGGGTGTCTCAACTGGTCATCATGCAGGCCTGAAAAACAAAATTGCTTGAACCGGAGCCGCTTTTCCCCAGGCAGTTGATATCCCTCGTCGTGTAAAAATTTGGCGTATTGAGGATCAGAGATTTTTAAAAGATGGTAAATCAATCCATGAATGGAAGATCGGTAGGAATTTAATAAAATACAGTCATAAACCGGTTTGATGGTGATACGGATTTGCATAGCCCTTCCCTTCAATTGATACGAAGTTGCTTTATTTGATTTTCAATATTTCCTGCTGATTCTGTAGCAAAATCATCACAATTTGTATATGGGGAGGCACTACCTATTTTTCCGGGGAGATCATTTTTTTATGGAAAAAGACACCTATTTTCCAAAAAAGAATAAAAAAAGGGATAAATTTGAGAAGAATATGAAAAATTCTGGAAAAATTATTATTTCAACTTCGCTTTACTCTCCATGACCACCATCCGGCAATACTCTTCGACACTCTTGCCAAATAACTGTGCTTTGGCATGGATTTGCTCATACTGGGAGGAAGAGAGTTCCAGCGTGACGTGCTGATCATTGGCCGGTGCCTCTGAAAATCCAGGGTTCTGGCGTTGTTTTTTTGATTTGTGGAACAGGCGAATCAGATTCAGATTGATGTGCAACAGAGCCGTCAATCCATAACAGGCCACCCCAAGAGCGCCCCACCATAGCAAATCATCCCAGGAGTCCTTCGAAAGCAACATCAAGAGAATACCAGCAGCCATCACCGACAAGGCCCCCAGCGTATTCATCGCCACCGCTTTGGGCAAGCTGTTGCCACGAATGGCTTTTTTGATACTGGCCAGGTGATTCCGCTCCCCCAGCCCTCGCGTCAAGGCTCCATTACTGAGGGTGTTTCCTGCCACCAAAAAACTCACCACAATCATGGTCAAGGAAAATCCTAAATGCAAATAAGGCAAGCCTAGCAAAAGCAGGTTGATCAAAAAAATACTGGGCCACTTGACCCTCCTCATGGCCGGATTGGCTTCCAGGGTCATTTTGGGAGTGATCAGCCAGGTGCTCAACATGTCCAATCCACGGCTGGTCAACATGAGTAAACAGAATATATGAGGAAGCATCGTTTCTGACATCGCTTTACCGTAATTTGCTATCTTCAATCATCCATCTTGCAAGATTTCTTATGCAGATGTAATTTTATGTATCAATCAACCACAACATATAACAATCAGATATATTGCCACAGAAACACTAAGTACAAGTATTCACAATAAAGTACACAAATTCTTAATCTTGATCTTTTTCTTAATCTTAATCCCTCAATTTCTAGAGATTAAGAGTAAGATTAGGATTAAGAGTAAGACTGTAACAACAGGAATTTGAATACTTATTTCTGATTAGCGGTACTAAGACACAGAGAATATCAATTATGAGTCCATCCAGCAATCATGCTTATTTGCAGGCAAAATTGGCAGCTGCTTTTGTCAATTTGGATCAATATTCCGTTTATTCGGAACTCTCTTTAGAAATCAGTGGCAAAGAATATGTGCCGGACATTGCCATCTTCCAAGACCGCAAACCGAATTACCGCCATGATGAAATCAAAGTGACGGAAATCCCCATACTTGTCATTGAAATCCTCTCCCCTTCTCAAAAAATATCAGAAATTGTGGAAGATAAATTCCCTGTCTATTTTCAAGCAGGTATTCAGTCCTGTTGGTCAATTGAGCCTTATACCCAGGCAATTTCCATTTGGACGCCAACCGAAGTGGCCACATTCAGTAAAGGAAAAGTGGTGGATTCGGTGCTCAATATCACCATTCCTGTCGAAACAATCTTCAAATAGTATCCTTTGATATGCATAAAAAATAAAGAAAATATTTAAATCACTATATTTACATTTAGTGATTTATAGTATATTTT